>CAMBQS010000110.1 GCA_945870015.1 Desulfocicer vacuolatum DSM 3385 | reverse complement strand
GTGGACTACCCTGATCCTTGTTGGAGCGGCTGTCATACTTCACAATATTCTGGCATTAGTTCTCGGATATTTCATCCCAAAAGCCCTGCGTATCCCGGAAATACAGTCACGGACCATCGCAATCGAAATGGCAATTCAGAACACAACCCTTGGTATGACCATTGCCGTGACTTTTTTCTCACAAATGCCGGAAGTCGCTCTGCCGTCGGCTGTTTTCAGCCTCTGGATGTACATGACAGGACTGACCATGGCCTACATATGGTCACGCCGGTTACCGGCTTCACAATCGCTTCAAAATAGCAGCGTTCCTTTGCCGGTGGCAGCGGAGTAAAAGTCTATAATCATAATCCATACAAGGCATGGCGAAAAGCGGGAACAAAAAATAAAACGTCATAATTCCTTTGTAAGCGTAAAACAAAACAAGCACATGGAAATTCTTTCCAAGTGCTTGTTTTTTTTGTATCCATCACGTAAAAATCAAACTTATGGAATGTAAAATTTCCTACGGATCACAAAGCAGCAACCATATGATTCAATGAAATATGTAAACAGGCAGTCAGAATTCAATTGATATTTTGTGTTGTTTATAATCAATACATATGGTATATAAATCAGTATTATTGATTATAAATTCCAAAAATGACGTGCAAAATGAAAATTCCGGATTACATTGAACGGCCACTCTATCTTGATCGCGTCATGCCGTATGTACAAAAAGATATCATTAAAATTTTTGTCGGTCAGCGGCGGGTCGGCAAAAGCTATATGTTGTTTCAGTTGATGGACCGGATTTCGGCTATCGATCCGGACGGGCAGCAGATCTATATCAACAAGGAACTCCATGAATTTGCGGCCCTGAGACTGGCCGACGACCTGCTGGAATATGTCGCCGCCCATCATCAACCGGAGCAACGCCTGTATTTGTTCATTGATGAGCTTCAGGATATTGATGGATTCGAGATTGCCTTGAGGAGTCTCCAGGCCCAGGGCAATGTGGATATTTACGGAACGGGCAGCAATGCAAAACTGCTTTCCGGAGAGTTAGCGACCTATCTATCCGGGCGGTATGTAGAAATTAAGGTGTATGGCCTGACCTATGGAGAATTTTTAAGGTTTCACAGTTTGGAAAGAGGCCGGGAGAGCCTGCAGAGCTATATGAAATTTGGCGGGCTTCCCTATTTACGGCATCTCCCACTGGAGGACACCATCATTTTTGATTATCTGAAAAACATCATTGATGCGATCCTGCTCAAGGATATTGTTGCACGTTACGACATCCGCAATGTATCCTTTTTGCAGCGGCTGACACGTTTTCTGGCGGATAATGTGGGTAACATGGTCACTGCCCGAAAGATCAGCGAGTACCTGAAATCCCAGAAGATAAATGTTTCCCACAACCTGGTGATCGACTATCTGTCCTACCTCTCCAATGCCATGCTGGTTCTTCCGGTCAGACGCACTGATATTGTCGGAAAAAAAATTTTCGAGATCGGAGAGAAATACTATTTCGAAGATTTAGGCATCCGGCATGCGCTGGTTGGATTCCGACTGACGGACATCAATAAAATTCTGGAAAATATAGTGTTCATGCACCTGAAGTCTGCAGGTTATGAAGTGACTGTCGGTCAAATTGCCAAACAGGAAGTGGATTTTGTCTGTGAAAAAGCAGGGGAGCGTCTCTACATCCAGGCAGCCTACATGATCTCTGATGACAAGGTCAGAGACCGGGAATTCGGCAATTTGCTCGCTATCCCGGACAACTATCCCAAAAAGGTGGTCTCCATGGATGAAATCACCGGCAGATCCTATCTCGGCATTGACCACATCCGACTGGAGGATTTTTTGCTGTCACTTTGAAATTAAACCACATTAGCGGAGTAACGGCCTACAACAATATTACTGTGTGAGATTCTCCTGTTTTATTGCTATGCTTTTGATCAACTCATGTGCGATATTATAGCTTTGGATGCGCATCATGCTTTCCTGGGCGTTTCCGTAACTGAAAAGGTTGATACTGCCGTACCACACGATTTTTTGGTCCATGATGGCAAATTTTTGATGAATATTGGATCTGAATACCACATGAATAGTATTAGTTTTCAATAGATCGAGAGTACTTTCCAAGACTGATTGATCCTCCGGTTTGAAATCCGCTAATGGCCGGGTCACGACAATCACACGGGTATTCTTTCCCAGAGCAGAATTTAAGTGCTGGATCATCTGAGCAGCGCGCCTTTTCCGGACAAATGGACTTACGATGATAATTTCTTTTTGCGCCCCGGCGATATCCTGATTGAAAACCGGCAAAAAATTATTCTTGTCAAAAATAATTTCCACGGGCGCCGAAAGGATGTCCTCGCCTTTGGCTTTATATCCCATGGAAGCATAGCCATTCAACCGCTTCTGGTACATTCTTTCCAGCATTTTTACCTGGATATCCACGTAATCATAGATCCGCACCTCTTTTTTATTCCGGAACAACCGGTGGAGCCTGCCTGCATATTGCTGCAACGTTCCTTTCCAGGATATCGGCATGGTGAGAAAAAGCGTATCAAGCCGGGGCTCATCAAACCCTTCCCCGATGAAATGACCCGTAGCTACCAGAATAAGATGCTTATCTTCCGGTGTATCTGCAATGCGTTGGAAAAGCTCCCGAGTTGCTTTGGCGCCCATGCCGCCTGTCAACATCACGACATCCGGAACCTCTTTTTGAATTTTCTCTGTCAATAACTCCACATGAGCGGTTCGCAGGGACAACACGAGGCAATTTCTTCCGCGCCGATAATTGACCACCACATCTTCCACAATCTGCTGATTGCGCATTTCATTATCCACCATCTCCGCATATACATCCTGGATGGATACATCTTTTTCTTCCCGATCCAGCGGTATCCGCAGGGAGGTAAAACGGGGAAGAATATAGTGTTCAAAAGGTCTTTTTTCCGCTTGCTTTTTGGCATCATCGCGATACCGAATCGGGCCGCAATGCATAAAAAGGATGGGTTGGTGTCCATCCTTCCGCGTCGGTGTGGCGGTAAGACCGTAAATATATTTCGCTGTTGCGGTTTTTAAGATGTTTTCATAACTGAAAGCGGATGCATGATGGCATTCATCGGCAATGATCATTCCGTAATTCCGGACACACTCCTTGACTTCGCCTTGCCGGCTGAGGGATTGCATTACCGCGATATCCACAATTCCACTCAGGGAGTTTTTCCCTGCCCCCATTTGACCCACCAGGCTGATCTGTTTCTTTCTCCCGCGCTTTTTGGCCGCATCCAGATCCGGTTCCGGCAGACGCTCATGGATGGTAAGGAATTGCGCCAGCTTTACCTTCCATTGGGATAATAAATTGACTTTATCGACCAAAATGAGGGTGTTCACTTTTTTCTCGGCAATCATACGGATGGCTACGACGGTTTTGCCAAAGGCGGTTGTCCCGGACAGAATCCCGGTATCATACGGCAACAGGTGTTCGAGGGCCAGGATCTGCTCCTCGCGTAACTCCCCTTTGAACGCCACATCGATTTTTCTTCCGCAATTGGTTTTATCGATAAACCGCACTTCGATCCCGATTTGCGCCAGTTCATCGGACAGCTCCGGCTCGCATCCCCGTGGCAAACACAGGAATTCATTGGTTTCATCCGCACAAGAGATCACCCGGTCAAGTCCATAGGTGGACAAACGCATGGCTTGCTGCTTGTAAAACATCGGATTTTTAAAAGATGCCAGGCGTTTCAGCCGGTTCAGCGCCCGTTGGGAAATGTGGGCCTTGGAGATGAAAAGCATATTGGCCCGCACGATCTCCATACGTTGCGGAAAGTCGGTTTTCTGCAATTCAATTTTGGGGGGTGGGGGTTCCCATGGTTTCCGGCCTTCCTCGTCTTCTTCCGCAATGGTCAAAACTCCCAGTTCATTTCCGGGGGAAAGCGCCGAGATGAAATTTTGCACGCGATCTTCAGAAATTTTTTTCAAACCGGATAGAAACGCCCATTGATCATCATAGGATTGAAAATTTTCGTCAATAAATTCGCTGTTGCCTTTTTCCCTGGCCTCTTTTTGCAGCGGCAAGGCAATTAGATTTCCCAGTCCGCCTTTGGGAAGGGTGTCCTGGCTGGGAAACAGCCGGTCATAGGATTTGAATTGGATTTCATGCCTTCTGTTCATGGAGCAAGTCAGCAAAGCAGTTCCGAATTTCCGTGCCAGTATGGCGGATATCCGGTCTTCAAAAAAAAACCAGACATGCCCGCCTCTCCCGGACCGGGAACGCTCCACTGCGAACGGAATCACAAATTCATTGCAGACGTTCCGTAATGTAGTGATATCATCGCGCCAGGGCCCTTCATCAAAATCCATGGCCAGAAAACAGCAGGTTTCATCTGGCAGCATGGGGTAAACGCCTGCAATGATATTTCCGCGCAGATGATTTTCAACGACATTCTCATCCAATTCAGCATAGGATTTGTTGGTGCATTTGGCGCAGGAAATTTTAGGCTTGCCGCATACACCCTCCTGCCATTGATTCAGGCAAACGGGTTGATACCCGGCGGTCGCTTTGATTTTGTTCTCCCAGCGTCTTGCGTATACATCCCGCCGGCCTTTGAAGAGCGACATGAACAATCTGATTTTTGAAATTGAATCGGAAGCGTGATGAATTTCCGGCAGCAAGCGGTTGTCTGTCACCTCACTGCAAATGAAACCTTCATCCGGTGTGATTGAGGGGTTGCTCTTTGCCTGAGAAACCGTTTGCATTGATGCAAACTGGGCTCTCAGCCGCTTATTTTCCTCTGTTAAATGTGCTGCTTCATGCATTAAAACAGTATATTTCTCCAGGAGTTCATTATAATCCATATTCTTCATAGGCCTGATCGTATCAATGACAATATCAAGAATCACCTGCCGAAAGAACCGGGCTCGTTCACTTTCCGAAATGAGCGTGGCCGGATTTAAAAAATGCCCGGAAGCTGAAAATATCCAATTGCGAGTTTTTTTATGTTCCCGAAATCTGTTTCGGGAACATCTATTTCCGAAATAGCCATTTTTAGTTCTTTCAGTCTCTTACCTTTTAACATCTCGTAACCGTTTCGGGTGAGTTTTGTTTTGAAAATTAATCCGTTTTAAAACGAAAAAACACGGGGGTCAAGATAGATAGAGGGGAGAAAAGGTGGTTGCTGGGCCAATGTTGGTCCAGATAAATAGCAGGTTCGGAGTGCGTGTTATAACTATCTGAAAATATAGCACCCCCCGGCAAGAATCGGACTAACGGCACATGGATCAGGAATCCATTATTGAATCCGCTGAACTGCGGGGACACTTTCTTTCTATTTTGATTCCACCGTAAGCGGAAGGGTTCCCATCACCCATTGGAAGGTTACCCTGGCAACCAGATAATCCCGCCGAGCCTTGGCAAGATTTGCTCTGGCCTGCTTGAGGGCAAGCTGGGCATCCTGGACATCCGAGCTGGTTTTGACTCCCCAGACAAATCCTTTTTCCGCCATATCGGAAAGCCGTTCCGCCTGCGTTACAACCCCGGTAAGCGACTTCAGGATTTCACCGGATTCTTTGAGTGCGCTGACGGATTCCGATGCCTGAAGCCGGATATTGTCTTTTAGCTTGTCCGACTGAAGCTGGAGTGTATGAAGTTCACTTTTGCTCTGGGCTACCTTGCCTCTTGTCCGGAGTCCGTCAAAAAACGGGAAGGTCAACACAATGGCTCCGGATGCCAGCTCTCCGTCTGCACTGTTCTCTTCGATGGTCAAATCCTGCCAGCCATAGGATGCCTGAAGGTCAATACGCGGCTTGTCCTGGGCGTTATATACTGTTACCACTTCCTCCTGCATTCCGATTTTATGTTGCAGTTCGGAAAGTTCAGGGCGGTTCTCAATTGCCGCTTCTGCTGCAGCATGAACATCCTCTAAAGGATCGATTTCCGCTTCCAGGACTCCCTGGATCTCAAAATCCTTTCCTTCCAGATCCAGAAGAATTCCCAGACGCTCTTTGGAGATAATTAATAAATTTTCCGTCTGAATCACTTCCGGACGGGCGTTCCCGACGGCCACATCAGCAGAAAGCGTATCGTAATCCGTGGCCGTGCCCGCAGCATATTTTCGCCGGGCTTCGTCCAGGTGGCGGATCTTCTGCTCCATGTTCCGGCTGGCGATGGTTTTCAGCTCCCTTGCCAGCAACACATCATAAAATGCAGTGCTGACATCCCTTGCGACTGCCTGACGATACAACTTCATCTGATCATCTGCAGTTTTCAGGCCGATTTCAGCAGCCCGGATCGCCGCTCCGATCTGACCCCATGTAAAAAGCGGTTGATTGAGGGTGATCTGAGCGCCGTATGCTCTTTGGGAAATCGGATAATCAGCGGACAGCGCCCGCTGTGTTTCATCCCGGCCCATCATTCCGGTTCCGATAAAACTCAGTTTGGGAAGGGCTGCCGCGCGTTCTTCCACATACCGTCCCTCGACCAGATTGCGGTATTCCATAGCCATCTTGAGGTCTTTGTTTTTCTCTGCTGCCAGTTTCAGGGCATCATCCAGACATATGACCCGGAGATCTGAAGCGGATACAAAACCGGCATTCAAAAACAGGGTCAGCAGGATGAACACCGCAATAACAGTATGGACTGCGGCGGCATGATCTTTCTTCTTCCCCGACCATTTGCGTTGGGCCCAGACCCCGAAATCATCCAGGAAAGTATACATGACCGGAACTACCAGCAAGGTCAATAAGGTCGAGGTGATCAATCCTCCGATAACCGCCCTGCCCATGGGAGCGCGCATTTCCGCTCCCGCTCCAAGGCCCAATGCCAGGGGCAGCATGCCGAAGATCATTGCAAGGGTGGTCATCATGATCGGCCGTAACCGGGTACGTCCGGCAGTTATGACAGCTTCCCGGCGGTTCATCCCGCTGGATCTGAGGATTTTACTATAGTCCACCAGCAGAATCGCATTTTTGGTTACCAGCCCCATGAGCATGATCAATCCGATCAGGGATATGATATTGATGGCATCTCCGGTAAGCCAGAGCATGGCCGCCATTCCGACGATGGAAAGGGGCAGTGAGAACATGATGGCAAACGGTTCAATAAAGGATTCAAACTGCGCTGCCAGAATCAGGTATACGAAAACTACGGCCATGATCAAGGCTTCCGCCATATACATGAAAGATTCCACCATATCTTCCGCCTCACCGGAGAATCCGAGATTATATCCGGGCTCCATATGGAGTTCTTCTCCGATGCGCTTGATTTCCTTCATGGCCGTTCCCATGTCAAGCCCTTCCAGATTGGCTGAAATCTTTACTTCCCGGATCAGATCCCTTCGATTGATCTCGGAAGGGGTAGCGCCGACAACATAGGTGACCAGATCCCCCAGTTGAATCAGGGAAGATGAGGCACCGGCCCTGCGAACAGCCAGACGCAGTTTCTCCACCTGTGACGGATCCTGCCGCAGTTCTTCCGGCAGCCGGACCCGCACATTGACGGCATCTCCGTCTTCATCCTCATATGTGGTGGAGGCTTCTCCTCCCACCATTGCACCGACCGTCCGGACAATATCTCTGGTGGTGACCCCCGCGTCCATAGCCCGCTCGCGATTGACAATCAGACAAAATTCGGGTGTATCATCTTCCATGGTGACTTCCAGATCAATCACACCCTGAATTTTATACAACTCCCTTTTCATCCGGGCAGCATATTTTTTTAACAGATCGATCTCCTCGCCCCGGATGCTGAATTCCATTTTCTTGGCTCCATGAAGCCGTCCGGCTTCAATCACCGAAAACTGGATTCCCGGTATATTCTCCAGATTCTTGCGGATATCGCTTTGAACCTGCATCTGGGATCTACTGCGTTCTTTTTTGTCCGTAAGCTTCACATAAACCAGTCCATCCCGAACGGTTCCGGAATCTCCCGCGCCGATGGTGGAGTAGGTGTGCTGGATTTCAGGATAGGATCGCAACAATTCCAGAACGGATTTGATCCGCAATTGTGTTTCGTCAAATGACGCATCCGGTGCGGTTTTCAGAATAATCTGGAACTCGGCCCGGTCGTAGTCCTGCAAAAAAGAGGATGGCAGGGATTTAAAGATAAAAATTCCTCCGAAAAAAACAATTGCTGCAATGAGCAGCACGGTTTTGCGATGATCCAGGGACCATTCGATCATGCCCCGATATCGGTCTGCGCTTCGATCAAATGCATCATTGAATATATCCAGCATCCGTGCAACAAAATGCCGCTTTCCTTTCCGCTCGATATCCGGGTCATACCATCGTGAGGACATCATCGGATCCAGGGTAAATGAAACCAGCAGGGATACCAGTACTGCAAAAGTAACGGTGATGCCGAACTGGAAAAAAAACCGCCCCACAATGCCTTTCATGAACGCCACCGGCACAAAAACCGCTACAATCGAAAAAGTGGTCGCCATTACTGCCAACCCGATTTCACTTGTTCCGTCCCGTGACGCCTGAAAATGATCCTTGCCCATCTCCAGATGGCGTACAATATTTTCCCGCACCACAATCGCGTCGTCAATCAGCATACCAATAGCCAGAGAGAGCGCCATCAGGGTCATGATGTTGAGTGACATGTTCATGAAGTTCATTACGACAAATGAAGAAATGACGGAAATAGGCAGGGTCAGACCAGTGATAACCGTGGATCTCCACGAATTCAGAAACATGAAAACAATGAGAATCGTCAGAATCCCTCCCTCAATCATGGTTTTCTGAACGTCATGCACGGAGTCGCGGATCATGACAGAGCCATCCCGCACCACCTCGATGGTGACTCCCGGCGGCATTTCCTTCTGCAAGCCGGCAATGATTTTTTTAACCGTATCCACCACCTCCACGGTGTTGGCCCCGGATTGTTTCAGAATATTCAGGCCCACCGCCGGAACACCGTTGACCAGAGCCAGAGTACGTTGCTCCTCGATTCCATCTTTGACATCCGCCACTTCCGACAATTTTATCGGGCGATTGTTGCTTTCACCAATCACCATGGTCTTGAACTGCTCTACCATGTCGGGTTTGCCGGATACGCGCAGGGGGTATTCGGAATTACCGCGCTTGAGCCTTCCTAAAGGGGTGTTTACATTTTCAGACTGTAACCCGGCAATTACCTGATCCACGCCCATTCCCAGGGCTTCAAGCCTTGCCGGATCGATATTCACGCTGACTTCTCGTTTTAACAAGCCGACCAGATCCACTTTACCGACCCCGGAAACGCTCTCCAGCCGCCTTTTGACCCTTTTTTCAACCAGTGTTGAGAGGTCTCTGGGGGGAAGTTTGTCTGAACGCACGCCCAGTGAAATAATCGGCATGGCAGCAAAATCAAGCTTCTGGATGATCGGTTCTTCTATGGTATCCGGAAGATCTCCCCGGATACCG
>CAMBQS010000109.1 GCA_945870015.1 Desulfocicer vacuolatum DSM 3385 | reverse complement strand
GAAGCCTTGAAATTATTACGATCGTCCATTCCCTCCACTATTGATATCACTGAAGCCATTACATCAAGATCTAAAATTCTTGCTGATCCGACCCAGATGCATCAGGTGATCATGAACCTGTGTACAAATGCCTATCACGCCATGGGTGAAATAGGCGGAATGTTGACGGTCCGATTAAATGAAAAACCGGTTTCAGGGGGAAGGGATGTGTTTAATCAGGAGATAAAAGAAGGGCTTTATCTTGAGCTTGAAGTGACGGATACGGGCCACGGGATGGGCGATGAAATTTTAAAAAAGGCCTTTGATCCCTATTTTACGACAAAGGGCATCGGCAAGGGTACAGGGTTTGGTCTGGCCCTGGTCCATGCCATTGTTGAAGAGCACGGTGGTCATATTAAGGTGCACAGCCGTGTTGGAAAAGGCACTGGTTTTTATATCTATCTGCCGGTTATCGCGGACCAGGATGCAAACCAGCAGGTGGACATAAAAAATAAGAAAACATATAAGGGCGGATCAGAAAGGCTCATGGTGGTGGATGATGAAGAAGATATCCGAATGATCCTTCAGGATTTTTTAACAACCATCGGCTATAAAGTCAGTATATTCGCAAACGGAACCAGAGCCTTTGAGGCCTTTCAAGAAGACCCGGATCAATTTGATCTCATTGTAACGGATATGACCATGCCCCAGATGACAGGGGGAGAGCTGGCAAAAAAAATAATAAGCATCCGTGAAAATTTTCCGATTATCCTGTGCACCGGGTACAGCGAAACGGTTTCAGAGGCCCACGCCCTTGAAATCGGGATAAGCAGATATCTCATGAAACCTGTATCCAACAATGATCTTGCCATATCGATCCGGGAAATACTGGATGAAATAGAATAAATTTGATATTAATCAGAATTTTGTCACTCTGGTTTTGGTGACCTGAATTTTTTATTGAAAATAATAAAGAATTCAAAATGAATATCGACGATTTATATAGGAAAAAATCATGATCAATCCTGAAAATATGTCCATTCTTATTGTTGATGATATGAAAAGCATGCGCCTCACTATGCGCAAGATGCTGCAAAATTTAAAAATCGGGGGCTCTATAAAACTTGCTGATAATGGAAAGGAAGGATTGGAAATACTGCACCGGTCCAAGTGCGATCTTGCCATCTTAGACTGGAACATGCCGGTAATGAACGGGGTTGAAATGCTTGAAACCATTCGGAATGACAAGCTGCTCAGAGACCTGCAGGTGATTATGGTGACGGCTGAATCCGAACGTGATATTGTCACCGAGGTCGCGGAAACGGAAGTTGATGGATACCTTCTTAAACCCTTGACCCTCACCTCTCTGGATACGAAAATAAAAACTGTAGTCGAAAGAATCAATAATCCGGATCTTGCAACAAAGCATAGGATTAAGGCAAGAGATTTTGAAGAAGCTGGGGACTATACTTCCGCCATAGAACAGATAAAAATAGCACTGAGTCACAAACCGTCTGCATCCAGGCTACTTCGCCAGCTTGGATTGCTGCATTTAAAAATTGAAAAATATGAAGCAGCGGAAAAATGTCTTTTAAAAGCCGCATCGGTAAACAAACAGGACACCCTGACCCGTGTACATCTTGCAGAATACTACGAAAATAAAAATGAACTGGAAAAGGCAGGCCGGTATTATCTTGAAATCATGGGATTGAGCACCCGATATTTTGACCAGGCCCTGAATGCTGGTGAAAAACTCCTTAAAAAAGGAAGCCATAAGCTTTCGGTAGAAATTTTTACCAAAATTGTTACACTTTCAAAAAAATCTAATCCAATAAGGGACAAGATCATCGAAATCTGTATGGCAAATAAAGTGTATCAATTCCCTCTTCAAATATTTGAACAGAGCATAAAAGAAAATCCTTCAAATTTTGATATCGTCTATAAGGCCGGGCTCATCTGTTTTGAGATGGGAAACCAGGAAAAAGCCCTGGAATATTTTCTTGAAGTTGACAGCCATGTCAGAGACCATGTGGGCGCTAAATTCCGTATTGCAACAATATATTTAAAAATGCAAAAAGCCTTGCAGGCAGATGACTATCTGAATCAGATCATGAAGATTAATCCCAATCACCAGGAAACCATCGAGCTTCGTAAAGAAATGTGGTAGCCGGATTTTTTTGAACACTTTGGGTAGAGGATGGCCGGGAATTGTGACTGGAAATATCTGTCAGAAAATAAAAGCTTTAGAAGCGATCTTCCCCCATCTCCCTAATATTGTAGATTTGAAATTCAATAAATTTAAAAAATACTCAGGAAGAAGTGTCGTTTCTCGGAAAGCTAAAAAATGAATATTATGTCTATCTATGACCAGAATGCTTCAGATTTCTACTGCGTTTAGTGGCATTTGTAGGGCTCAGTCCGCATAAAATTTGAGGAACACCACATATGGTATATGACGCTTCTTTAGCTTTCATATTTTCATTCATCTATATGGACTAAAGCAGCATCAGAAGCCATTTTCGAAGGATAAGCTCTATAGAGCACCAAGAGAAAATCAAGCATTTTTTTTGATCTTTTTTTTAGCAATACTCCACCACCCCGATTATTTCGGTTTTTTTAAAAAATATAAGCCCGATTCAATTTTCAAATTCATAGATTCTTAAAATTTTGCATTACAGGTGGAACCCCATGCCCTTTTTGCCCCGTCTTGGCATACTGGTATGACAAGATCTCCTAAAAAAAATTAAGGATCAAAGCACCTTTGGGCCATATATTAAATATTGGAGCGGACATGGTAACGCATTCTATAGATAGCCGTCATTAACTTCTTTTTAATACGGAGTAATGCGACAATATATAAAAAGCCATCCTGTCCGCATAATCTAAAAAATCCTTAAGCTGAAAAATCAAATCAGTTCTGTATTTATTTTATAGTTCGAGTTCTATTCCATAAAGCTCCTGAACCATATTGCGCCATTGACCTAAAGGCTTGTCTTTATCAAATGCAAGATTCAGAGCATTGGCTCTTTGCCATTTTTCACGAAGCCTTGGCCAAGTTTCCAAATAATACCGCGCCCGCTCTTCCTTACAAATCCTGGAACTTCGCAAGTTTTTAGGCAGATACGTTTGAGAACTTCGCATCAGGCACATGGCCATACGCAGATACCTTCTGGCGATACCAAAGTCCGCATGCTGTCCTTTTGCATTACGCCTCTTGTAATCTGATTTTAAGTCGTCCGGGCCTTGAACTCCAATGTGAGAAGCGGACTGTACCACATAGTCCTTCAATATGCGGTTGCAGCGTTTCCCTACTTTTTTGACCTGGATTTTCCCCTGAACACCACCGGTTTGTTTAATCCTTGGAATGATACCGGCATATGATACCAGATTATTTAAAGGTTTCTGCTTGTCAGGGTTTCCAATCTCCGCACAAACTCCGGAAGCTAAAGTTATACCAATCCCTCGGATAGTGGTTAAAAAAGCACCTGACGTCTGAGCCAGGTTTTCTGCGATTTCCTTTTCAAGGTGATGTGTGCTTTCCTGCAGGCATCTGTAAAGTTTAACCTGTTGGGTCAATGAAACCTGTAATGTTGCCATGTGGCTTTCCGGTGGTTGAAGGACTTGGGATGCATACTGCTGAAGTTTTTCAGCACAGCGATCTGAATGATGTACCAGATGACGAGATAAAAATTTTGCTAATGTAGAACGACTGCGCCGGCTGATCTGTTGTGCACTGAAACGATCATCCATTAATGCGAGAGAACCTTTTGAAAATGGAAAAATGCCGCTCTTCTTTTCATTTAAAAATCCCGGGAAGATCACGTCAACAAGAGTATGGATTCGATTGCTCACTCCTGTTATCATGTGAACTAATTTTCGTCGCTGCCGGATAAGGATTTTTAAATTCCAATAAATACCGGATTGAGCAGGCGAGCAATTGCCTCTGCAGCTGAGAAGCATTTTGCTTATCCCCAGCAAATCCAGCTGATCTGTACTGGCCTGCATGTTTTCTCGATATTTTTTTGCATCATGGGCATTCACTCCTGCAACTATCCAATTTTCTGAACGCAAAGCGGTTATAAAATTGTCAGCATATGGCCCGCAATCCTCACCACCAAAGAAAATATGTTTCGGTTGAATTCCATGATGGTGACAGGATCTGGTGACCTGATCGATCAAGTAATCTTTGCCCTCCAAAGAATTCTTTACAGAAAATGGCTTTCGAATAATCTTCCCATTGCCATTGCAAAACATGACAACATGGTCTTTTTTTGCGTAATCAATAGGCACACACATTACCTTGGACCTGTCTTCTGCTGCCTCAAACAGCGCAAGGATCTCTTGACTTTGATTTTGGAAAATGTTTTTCTTTTTCATAGTGAAGCTCCTCATAGCATTTCAACTGCTTTATTGCAGATTGATCTTTAAAATATCACTATTTTAGATGGTACATTTTGTTTATGGGGAGCTTCACCCAAATTATAATCAAAAAAATCTGCATTCAGTTCAGAATCCACCTATGAAAAGTGAAACTTTTTACCCCAGAATAATTGAGTCATGAATCTGTGTGAGATAGATTGTAGATCTCTCACAAATTCACAACATCAATTATTCTGAAAGGTACCAATATATAAAAATCAAGATCAGGTTTGAGCATTTATTTTCGTTTTGAAAAGAAATCAACCCTTTCCTTTAATTCTTTTCCGCACTTGAAAAAAGGCAATCGCTTGGCATGTATCTGGACCTTTTCCGCTGTTTTGGGATTCCGTCCAATGTAGGGCTTATAATCTTTGACAAAGAAAGAGCAGAGCCCTCGTATTTCAACTCTTTCACCCTTGATAAAAGTATCGGTCAGCCCAGAAAAAAATAGTTCAACGGCTTCATGGGCTTCTTGTCCGGTTATTTTGGCTTTTTCTTTAAGCGCCTTTATCAGTTCAAGTTTGTTCAAAACGTTCATTTCCTTGTTATCAAACGCCAAGACAGAACCGAAGTCCTGCCTTGGATAATAAAAATTGATAAAGGGGAAAGTACCCGAGAATGCAATTTTTTATCATTTATATATCGTGGAGAAGCAATCTTGTAAATCAGGAAGAACCCTGATTTTTGCATTTATTTTTCCGATGATCCTGAAAAATCTCTTAAGAATTTGAATTCATAGGGGTTCCATGGATAATGCATCATCAAAAAAAGTTTCAGCGATGAAACGCTTTTTCGGATTTATTTGATGGTGTTTTTTTAAAAGGCCTGGAGCCAAATAAAGTCAATGAATAAGGATTAAAACAAGGTTTTCCAAAATAATTTTTTGTCTCCAACAGATTTTAATTAAAAATTTGGTCATTTGATTTTTCTTGATCCCATTATCATTGAATTTTTTTACCTTGCATAATAATTTTTGCTACTGTAACTATTAATATAAAAAATTTGGATGGGGCATTCATAAGCGTTACAGCGTCAGGCTTGAAATAAAATTTGCAATTTTGATGCTGTGATATTTTCTCATCCCTTTATCCAAAAGTTAATATTACACTGAAATAAATGATATGCGGTTAAAAAATCACATGGAATCAGATATTTGTCATCTTATAAGATTCTTTACCGTGCTTGACGTCAAGGGCTTGAGCAATGGATTTAAAATTAATACAGTCGGAAAATTTTTGCCATCTGAAGCATCGGTGGCCGCAGCTCTTTGATCATGCCAGTTTTGCGGAAGCTTATGCCTATACGGACCCGCACACATCCATTATAAAGCTTCGCTGCTTTGCGGAAACTCTGGTAGGCATTCTTTACCGAGAGCTAAACTTGCCCAGCGAACCGATTGACGGTTTCTTTGAAAAGCTCAATGCGGAGATTTTTCAGGAAATCGTTGACGAAACTGTTATCCAAATGCTTCATGCTATTCGCATGATAGGCAATAAAGCAGCCCATGGTCACAGTGTAAAAACGGAAGATGCCCTTGCGCTAATCAAGGATGCATACCTGATCGGACAGTGGTTCTATAAAACCTACAGTGGTGAGACGTACCAGGAGTATCCCTCTTTTTCTGATCCGGTCAAACCCGCCGACCATCTAAGCGAATTAAATCAGTCCAAAGAGCAACTGGCCAAACAGCTGGCCGATGCCAAAGAGGAACTGGCCCGGTTGGAGGCTTCGGAGAGATCCGCTCAGGAGGAAATTTCCACTCTCAATCAGTCTCTGGATCAAGCCAAACTGCAGGCATTCAAGAACTCCGCTTCCCAGGCTGCCAGTATTGTTGATTTCCAGGTTAAGAATAAACGTCAGCTGATAAATATCCATGACGCTTTTGCGCAATACACCCTGAATAACGGTCAGGCAGAACTTGTTAACCGGCTTGGGCAGTTTCTTGACAGCAAAGAGGAAAAAGTTTTTCTTCTGAAAGGGTACGCTGGTACTGGTAAAACTTTTATCACAAAGGGCCTGACAGAGTATTTCCGAGTTATCGGTCGCAACTATATACTGGCAGCACCAACGGGCAAGGCATCCAAGGTGATTGCGAGCAAAACTAAATCTCCAGCATACACGCTTCATAAAACCATCTATTCATTTAAAGACATGGTCGAGTACCGCGATGACGACGTAGACGGTACAGAGACATTCAAGTTCTATGCCTCACTTGCGGTGAATGGGCTCTCTGCTGACACGGTTTACATCGTAGACGAGGCTTCCATGATTCCGGATATCTATCAGGAGGCTGAGTTTTTCCGCTTTGGTACGGGGTATCTGCTGACTGACTTCCTAAAGTTCGTCAATCTGGATCACAACGATCACAGTAAGAAGGTAATTTTCATTGGTGACGATGCGCAGTTACCGCCAGTCGGTATGAATATTTCGCCAGCTCTAAACACGGACTATATGTTCCGTGAACACCATCTGCACTCTACCGGCTTCGAATTGACGGAAGTGGTGCGGCAGAGAACCGAAAGCGGTGTAATTAGGAACTCAATACAGCTTCGTAAGGCACTGAAGATAGGAGTTTTTAACCAATTAGATGTTGCCCTGAACTACCCGGATGTTGAGAAGGTAGAGTATCAGGATCTAATGCCCCGCTATCTGGAATCCTGTGGCGGAAAGATTAATGGGGAATCAATTGTGATAGCTCACTCCAATTCAGATGTTGCCGATTACAACCACAGGATTAGGGAGCATTTCTTCCCTAATAGTGAGGGGGTAATGCCCGGCGACAAAGTGATAGCTGTGGCTAATAGTGATGCCTATGGGATTTTTATATCCAACGGTGATTTTGGATTGATCCGCCAAGTGTTTGGAAATCCGGAAAAACTTATAAGAACGCTGAAAAGGAAAATTTCTGATTCGAACAAGGTTGTGGAAATTCCGGTTCAATTAGTATTTAGGGATGTGGAGATCGGTTTCAAAGATCTTGAGGGGGTCTCACATTTTTTTCAGGCGAAGATTTTTGAAGAGTTGCTTTACAACAAGGAACCGAGCTTGTCTTCAGATCAGAACAAAGCGCTGTATCTGGATTTTTGTATACGCAATAAATCACTCCCAAGAAAGAGCGTGGAATTCAAACACTCCTTGAAAAGCGACCCGTACTTCAATGCGCTGCGCCTTAAATTTGGGTATGCTATTACCTGTCACAAAGCCCAGGGCAGTGAATGGAACCATGTATTTGTGAAGTGTAAAACCAACCAGAGCCAGCTTACTGCTGAATATTTTCGCTGGTTTTATACTGCAATTACCCGAACCTCTACAAAACTCTACCTGCTTGACCCTCCCCACCTGAAAATTGGGATGGGAATCACAGTGGTGCAAACTCCGGGTATCGGGTTGAGTAAAGAGCCGATGCAGGTGGAAGCAAACTCGGCAAGAAGGCAAACAGAAGAAATCTCTTCACAGGAAGTGGTTAACCTTCCCTCCAGTGATCTGGATACTTTTGGGATTCCCACAAGTGCACCGTTTCTTCTGGCTATTCTGGACGAGGTCCGAAAACTTATTTCGGACAAGGGGATTAGGATTGACCGTATCGCTCACAATCAATACCAGGAGGCCTATTCCCTGAATCGTGGCAATGAGTATGTCCGTGTTAATATCGTGTACAACAGTAGAGAAAAAATTACCAGTGTTAATGCTTCCCAAGTGTCTGAGTTTAGTTCTGAGCTTATTAACCTACTGATCCCACTCAGAGGCAATCTGTTGGTAGCAGATCCCGTAGTGCAAGGTGATCAGTTCATGTTTGAGCAAGAGTTCTTGAATGCCTTCCACTTGCGGATAGTTAGTATCACCACTGAAAGGGGAATTATAATTCGTAACGTTGAGGCACTGCAATGGTCACAGAGATACACCTTCACCAGAGATAGGGAGGTGGCTGTGTATGATGTATATTATAACTCCGGAAATCAGTTTACACGATGTCAGCCTCTGAAAACAGCCTGTTCCCCCGGATCTCTGGTAGGTGATGTGGGCCTAATGTTAACGGAGGGTTTGAGCGCGTGATTACGAGGAAGTCCTGATTCGCTTGTAACTATCATAACCTTCAAAGAGCGATGTATAAAATTTATCCGGCATGTAAAAATTCTTCATGCAAAATGTTATTTTCAGACACAGGCCTTTCGTCAGTGTTATAATAATCAAAATCTTTATCAAATGTCGAATTGTTTCTCCTTACCCATATTTTTTCATTGGCCTGCCCATATTTGTTCACAAATTCGTTACAACTTAATTCCAAAGCTTCATCTTCCATTTCCATTAGCCAATCTTTAATTCGCCCCATGATTTCCCCCTTTTTTGCTTTATTAATAGATGTGAATTAAGAACCCAGTTTTCGTAAAAAGCAAAAAGGATACCAATGAGTTAAATATTTTTTAACCTACTGAATATATGCCTTTTTCATAGCTCTCCATATCAAAATATCTTTGGTAGTTACAAAATTTGAAAAATTATTTTGCAAATTTTGTCAAATTTATTTTTTTAAAAGAAGGTTAAATTCTGCTGGTCAGATTACCTTCCAAAACAAACACTGAACTGAACATTAAAAAATCTGATGAGATAGCACCCGAACTATTCTCTTTTGAAAAGGGCTGTTGACTGCTGAATCAAAACAATTGACTTCGTAGTTATTTGAACCGAAACGAGAAAAATCTTGATTATGAATATTTGATTCTGCAATCATTAAAAAAGTTTCATCAATGAAACATTCTTTTTTGCTTGTGCTCTATTTGGCAAAAGAGTGAACCACCAGAAGTAGTACACCACTGGAGTAGAAATTTGATTGATCAAGAAGTCTTCTAAAAACGTTTCATTGATGAAACGTTTTTTCAGTTCAGGGATATACTTTAACCTTCAATTTAATTGCTTTTTCCTTTTTGTCCTCTGTCGCTGGCAATATTTTAAATTCAACGGTTAAACCGACATTCAGTTTCTTGATTATTTCATCTGTCGAGTTTACGCGAAAATAAATTG
>CAMBQS010000108.1 GCA_945870015.1 Desulfocicer vacuolatum DSM 3385 | reverse complement strand
CATTATCGAACCTTGTTGCTCTACTCCGTTGGAATCTCTTTACTTATAAGGATTTATGGAAGTGGATTGATCAACCATTTGAAGAACAATTACCGGAACCGGCACAAATACAGTGCGATTTACCCTTTAAAGGTTTTGGACAGCATCGGTTTACTATAGCAACCTGATTCCGGAAAAACGAATTTTGGCTTATAACATATTGAATTATTTATAACTGATTTGAAAAAATAGTCGATTTTGGACAATAGTGAGTTTATCCATTAAAAAATAACATATCAAATTTCTTGATACAATCAATTATTCTTTATACCTCATCCGGAATTTCAGAAACAAATCAAAATGATACTTGTAATCCCATGTTGTATGACATAAATTCTTAAAATAATTCATTGAAAGCCTTCTTTTTTGCGGACTCTGGGCAGTCCACTTTCTGGAGGCCTTTGTATTTTTCCAGAAAATATCAAACTCCGGGAGTCACTCCGACAAAGCGGGGGGTTTTCCCTTGATTAATTATACAATGGAGATTGAGGATAATGTTGGTCAAAAGAGTCCATACAAACAGTAAAATAAATAATTATGTAGAAATGAGCATTCAGGGTTCAAAACATTCTTTCTCAAGGATATTACCATCATTTTTACAGTTTAACAGTGGTATTGTAAGGAATGTACCGGATATCAAAGATGTTGAGATCCAGATCGATATCATGAAGAAATTAGGCTTTCTGCTTGATTTTGACAAAAATTCAAATGTGTTGAACTATTCGGGAATCAATAAAAGAAAAAAAGGCGTCGTCAATATTAAAGATTACTCCTCCAGATATTCACGGTCACTAATCAATTTATACCCGATATTCAGCAGATTTGATATCAAGCTCAAAGAGCCCACTGGTTGTCCAATCGGCAGAAGAGATATCTCCTGGTATGTCGAAATCATGAAAAAGTTCGGGATATCCTTTGATATTAATGACATGTATACAAGGGTCTATCGTTCTGAACTGAAAAAAGTGAGTGAAATAACGGTGAGAGACCGGTCTTTTTCCTCTACAAACATAGCAATAACCTGTGCAATTGAGGCAAAATCAGATACAAAAATTTTCGGCCCGTCTCTTGAACCTGAAATTTTCGATCTGATAAGCATGTTGAAAAATGCAGGTGTAAAGATCAGTCATAATATGGAAAATGATTATTTTCATATTCATGCAGACCGGTTTGATGAAAAAAAAGTTGTGGATCATATAATTCTGCCTGACAGAAATGTCATTGTCACCCTTGTCTGCGGGGCCTTGCTTCTGAAAAAAGATATCTGTATCAATACTTTCGGATTCACAGAAACGCAGCTTCAATTGGCTCCTTTTCTGGAAATATTGAAACAATTGAATATCGAGTATCGATATAAAGACAACAGCCTGCTTGTTATGGGTTCCTCCTGCAACATAAAAGGTATGGAATTGGAGATAAAGGCAGGTCATTATCCTTTGTTTTGTTCTGACTGGCAGCCTTTACTTGCCGTCCTGTCTGTATTGGGTTTAAATATGACCATAGAAGATACTCTGTTTGAGTCAAGATTCGGGTATCTGAATGAGTATAAAAAGTTTGGTGTTCGATTTGAGATCATAGATGAAAGGAGAGCCAGAATACTGGATTCAGAAGGCTACGAATTCAATCCTGGACAGAAGATTACAGCGAAAGCGTTGGATCTCAGATGTGGCGCAGGTATCGGCCTCTTATCCATGCTTCATCCTGGGGTTTGTGAAATTGAAAATGTTCTGCAGATCAAGAGAGGATATGAAGGATATGATAAACAACTGAATACGCTTCTGGGTGGAGATCTGTTTTGTTATGAACAGGAAGAAATGATACAATGACAGGCGAAAAAACCCTGATTTCAATTTTACAGGCGCAAGTACGGTGTACTCAATATGTCAAGAATAACATGCAGGCTGATTTCAACTTCAAATATCGATTTCATGCAGCAGATATATACCGGATTCTTTTTATTGCATAAGAGTGGTCTGATTGATCTTGAACAGACGGTTATCAAAGATAAAAAAAACAAGAATAATCAGAGCAAGCAGCAGCATATCTGTGTAATCATAAATGATGGAATGAAACTTTATTATGATATGAAAGACGGTTGGGGAATAGATAAAGAATTTTTATCCGATTCGGATTATTATTTTAAAAGAAGCTATTCCCCGGTTCATTTAAAGAACCTTGGAGACCAGCAGAAAAAAGTTTTCCCCTATGGTCTGAATTATCGGGTATTTCCAAGTGCTATGGATAGATTTGCCTTGCAAAGAAACCTTATTTTATCGGATGGGATTCAGAAAATAACTGGAGTTGTTAAGCCACTGAATATTTTTAACCGATTCCGGTTTACACCCAGAATAAATATAATGCAGTCTTTACCGGATTATACCGCAAACCCAAAGATTCTATTCATGGTGAAAGCGTATGACCCTTATGTCACACCAGACAGGCCAAAGGAAAAAATAGAGGAAAGAATACAAATCAATGAAACAAGAGCCAGTTGTATAAAGATGCTGAGATCTGAATTTGGAGATCGTTTTTACGGCGGATTTTATCATACGGATTATTCGGAAAATAATTACAGGGATTGTCTCATGCCGGATAAAAAAATGTCCTTGCAAAGAAATTATATAAATTTATTGAAATCCTTTCCAATATGTATTGCCAATTCCGGTTTGCACGGTTCAATTGGTTGGAAATTCGCTGAATATATTGCATTTTCAAAAGCGATTGTAACCGAAAAAATGGATTATGAGATTACAGGGAGTCTGGAAAAAGGCAAAAATTATCTTGAATTCCGTTCACCGGAAGAGTGTGTGGAGAAAGCTTCCATATTATTTACGGATAAAAAACTTCGTAACGAAATAATGACCAATAATGTAAAATATTATCAATCTTATGTAAGGCCGGATTCTTTGATTTTAAACACACTTCTTACAGCCTTATCAAAATAGGAAAAAAGATCCGCATGAAAGCTGAAAATAATTGGTGAGGAGATCAAACTACAGATACTGGCAGGAAAATTGTTTTAATAACGGAATTTACCGCTGAAGAACATGTTCTGTCTGGGTGCGATATAGATTTTCAGATCCACAATCGCAAATCCATTCTTGTATGTAACCGGTCCGACCTGGGCTCCGCGCATGAATGCCCGGGTTTCAATCATCACTTCATCCTGTGACAGCGTACTGTTTCCAGCGCTTGTATGGGTATCAATAATGATACCGGCCAGACGTTCCGCCAGATTCCGATAGCCATCCAGAATCGCGGCACGTTCGGCCATGAGCTTTTTCTGCATGGGGGTTCCATCTTCCGGCTCGATTCCTTTTCCGCGAACCGTGATCATGATCTTCCGAACCGATTCCTCCGGTTCAATTCCCGGGATGATATTATCCCCTCCATTGATCGGGCATTCATATTTAAGCACCTGATGATTGGATACACAGGCAGATAAACATGCCAAAATCATGATTAGTCCAAGAACCATACAATGTTTTAAATACAGATCTGAAATATGGGATCGACCCATGAATTGCCTCCTGTCCGGATAAGGTGGGAATAAACCTGTTCTATCTTCATTAGGAATCGACACCCGAAAGAGAAATCTTTAGGAACGGGATTGAAATATTTTCCTAGTGCAAGGACATAAGATTGATGAAAAAAATCATATGTTTTTGTTATTCCAGCAGATCTAATGATGGCATAAACATTGCTAAATTTATGGCGATGGTCTGGAAGGGGTATTGCATTTTATTATTAACACGGCAACAAAATAGACAAAATTCGTCATGCAGACCTGATCCGGCATCCAGTAATATGGTATCTTATGTCTGAAATGAAAATCAATAGCCATCCTGTTTTCAGATGGATTCTCCTGACCGGTCTGTTCATTGCCTTGTCTATCTTCAGGCTGGAAACCAGCTTCTGTGATCCCATCTACTATGCACGGTATCAGATACAGTCTGAAAACGGTATGATCATACGATCTGTTTTAGAAATAATACCGGCAGCAGATGAATTTCGGATGGACGAATTTCAGCGGATAAAAGTGACCGGCCTGGCTTCAGGCACAGGGGAGATTGATGCGGAGTCAGAGGCGATCCATAATGCGATTTCAAGGCTCCTGGTAAGTTCAGGACTGAAATCGATCAACAGCAGACGGTATCTGTTCAATTCAGATTCCGGGGATGTCGCCATCCTCAATTATGAGGGCATGGTGCGTCTTCCCATTATCGTCCGGAACAGGAATACCAGTTTAAAAAATGATCTGTATGGCATTGACGCTGAAATCGATTTTGCACCGATTGCATTTCCGACAAGGTGGTCGTCTCTTTACATTGACCATTTGCTGAAAAAAACCACGCAGAAACTCCATCTGTTTTTATCTTCCGCATTTCTGCGATAGGATTTTACTGTTTCTGGTGCTGGACAATATATTCCCCGATCTTTTCCGCAGAGTCTCCAAAAAGAGATTTCATATCCACCCGTTCGAGGAACCGGTCATCCCATTCAATGCTGTTCTCCTGAACAATATTCTGGATGTGCTCATATTTGCCGCCAAGAGCCTTGGTTTTTACAGAAAGCTCGACACTTTCCTTGAAACTGATATTTAACAGAAGCAGGTTATCAATTGTATTGGGAGCACTTGATGACTCGGAAATGATTGGAATGACGATGATGCTTCTGTCATCTTTCCTGCCTCTTCCGATATAAACATTGCCCTGGCGGACAATGATCCGTTTGGTTCCCGTTAGCCGGTTGTCTTTTTCAATTCTAGAGGGGATAGGCTTTAAAACCCCTTCTTTACGCAGAACAGAGATGGTCGTTTCCTCCGTAGCATCTCCAAGCAGACTCAGATTGTCAATTTTATACAAGATCGACCCCTTGATCTCTGAAACAACTCCTTGCAGATTTTTCAGCACGATGATGTTCCGGTTGATAAGCCGGGAGATATTGATATCATGGGCAGCCAGTGCATCAAACAGAACGCCTTCAACCTTTTCAATGATCCTGCTGGTTCCGACTGTCACGGTTTTGGCCTGATGCTTGATCGCATCAACAGGCCGGGCCATGCAATTGATGGCCTCTCCGAGACAGTGAAAAAAAGCGTTCAACATATTCAGGGCGGTTCCTTTTTTCCCGAAATCAAGTTCAAAATCGGAAACCGGAAGCCTTCCTGTCAGGTATTTCAAAAGCAGTGTCAGATCGGATGCTGATGTAAGTCCCATGATTCCGGGAAACCGGTTCTTGTTTTTTTCCTGTCTGAATTCATTGTAAAAAGCAGCAATTTTTTCTTTAAAACTTTTCTCCAATACCACTTCGTATACATCCATTCCCTGATTGGAAAAATCGTCTATGCTCTGTTTGATCCCCTCCCTGGCCTCATGCAGAAAACGCGATGCATCATTGATTGCCAGCGCTGCATAATACCCCCAGATATGCCCCACCAGGGTATTTAAAATCGGTGCAAGGTGTTCTGCAATGGCCGGCACATGGAAAACATCCTCAGCATAGGGTGCAAACCGGTCTTCTCCTTCATCGGCGATAACGACCGGCAGCGCTTTGTGTGCCTTGAAAATAGCCGTATCCTTGACGATATCCCCGATGACATTTCCTCTTGTTCCGGCTGCACAGATGATAATCAGTGGTTCGGATGACAGATCAATATGTTTCTTGTCCTCAACAAAATCGGATGAGATCGTCTTATAACAAAGTTCACTGAGTTTGATCCGGATCTCATCTGCTGACGCCTTGTTCGGCCCGCTTCCAACAGCCGCCCAGTAAGTTCTGGTTGTTGCCAGTCTTCCGGCTGAATCACCAATGACGGTCTTTTGCCCAAGAACTTTGGTCATGGCTCCCGGCAGATCCAGAAGCTGACGGATTTCATGGGAGATAAAACTCTTGTCCCTGCTGCCTTTCAGACCGGTAAAAAAAAGTCCGAGAATGGCACCGGCAACAATCTGGGAATAAAACGCCTTGGTCGAGGCAACGGACATTTCAATATCCCGCCCGCTGCTTGTATACAGAACGCCGTCCACCTTGAAGGTGATATGGGAATCCCTTCTGTTCACGATGGCAAGGGTAAGCCCTCCCCTCTCCCGCACCATATCGACGGCCCGATTCGTATCGGTTGTTGTTCCGGATTGACTGATCGCGACAACCAGACTGTCTTCCATCTTTTGTCCCTGGTCCAGTTTGGACAGTTTGAATCCGGACAGCTCAGAAGCCTTTAATGCAGTGATAAACAGACCAGGATCATTCAGGTAGTATTCCACGATATTCGCACATGCCTGCGCGGCAACTCCTGCCGTACCCTGCCCCACAAAAAAAATTCTCCGGATTTGATTCCGGGTCAAAGCCTCCCGCACGCGAAGGGGCACAGCACTTTCATCCAGGGCGATCTCAAGCTGCTCATCATCAGACTTATCAATTTTCCAGCGGTTCTGAAGGGTTTTTTCGACCGATACCGGGGCTTCTGAAATCTCTTTTAAAAAATAGTGGGAAAATCCCTGGCGATCAATATCCCGTGAAGTAATCTCCGTATGTTTGATATCATCCGGTCCAAGCTCCAAGGGTGTCCCGTCATAATACATCGCCCGTATGCCATCCAGACCTCCGGAAGAATCCTGATCCAGAATCATAATCTGTCCCTGGGTTTTCCTCCCGTTCATTCCTTTGACAACCTTCTCACCATCCATTTTCAAAAAATCGGATGTCTCTTCAACAAACCCATACACCTCTGAGGTGGGCATATAGTTTTCCGTTCCAATACCGATGAAAACCGCCTGGCCGCTCCCTTTTTGAGCCAGAAAAATTTTTCCGGGCGCAAGATCCGTATGCATGGAAATGGCATGAGAACCATGAAAATCATTTAACGCGAGCCGGAAAGCTTCTTCTACCGGATGCCCCTCATGCAGATACTTTTCGATCCGGATGGGAATAATCTTTGTGTCCGTTGAGATATCCTTATTGATTTTACCGCCATTGTTTTCGTATTCTTTTTTCAGTTCCCGGTAGTTGTCGATATCTCCGTTCAAACAGATATGAATGGTGTGGTTCTGGGAAGAAAAAGCATCTGCTGTTTTATTATCAACCGGATGGCAATTGGGTTGTGAAATCTCTCCCACAGATGCCCACCTTGTGTGAGAAGTTACCGTATAATTGATATTCTCAAGGCCCGCAACCAGTTGCAAAACCGGATCTTCTTCAATCTGTTTGCGCAGATACAGGATATTGTCCCCCAGCGCACCGATTTCAGCGGCTACCTTGTAAACCATCGTTATCGCAACATGTCTGCTGCTGTTTTTCTTTTTCAGATTGTTGATGCTGATTCCCTGATTGATCAGTGCATCCTGGTTCATCCGGGTTGCAATCATGTCCACCAGTTTATTCTGATCAGCCAATTGATTAAAAAAAGAATACTCATCTCCGGAAAGAACAAACATCAATGAGATGCCGGCGGAATCCCGTCCCCGGACCTCAAGCCGGTCAATACTGTTGAGTACGGCATTGATCTGGCGGTAAATCATGACCGTTTTGGGTTGAATCTTTTCCGTAAAATTCTTCATCAGACCGGCGACCTTCCGGATATTGTCCATCAGTTCCATCCGGAGGCACCAGTCAATATCTTTCAGGTTTTCGATTCTTCTAGAAACAATTTTCGATTCTTCTGAATTCAAATAACCCATATTCTTGATGAAAGACGCTGTCTCCGATTGAACAATCTGTCGTAAAACAGAAGAAATATCCAAAAGCCGGGTCTGGAGTTTTTGATCCAGAAATATCTGGGAAAACCAGCGGCCTGTTTTCAAACTCCGGGATATCTGTTTGATCTGATCAATCAAGGCATCTCCTCCCAGACAGTTTTCATCAAAACACTGCTGCTGAGAGGTTTTCCCCTTTAATGTATTGTCTTCAATTGTCCGCACCATGGCAGCGAACTCATTCAGATCAACCGGAACCTCCTCCTTCTTCCCTTTTTTGAATCCGACTATACCCGCAAGCCCGCAGGAAAAAGTTGTTGCCTGATATGGAAAAAGAACAATGGAGTAATCCGGAACTGCGGCAATCGATTTTCCGAAATACAGATGGAGTGATAAACAGTGATGTATGCTTTTCCAAACCTGTTGACATAGCCATTTTATTTTCAAAAGAAAGCCCATTCTAAACCTCATCCATACTCATCTATCGGTTATGACCACACACGAGCTACATCCGGAGATACAGATCCCTGATTCTCTCACGGGTCATCTTCTTTTTCCAGTCAGATCCCAATGCATTTTCCCAGAGAGGTTCCAGCACAAGTGATACATCCACCATTTTTTCAAGCTGGTCATCGCGAACATCATGCATGATATTCCTGGGCAGTTCAATATTCTGCCGATCCAGCATCTGCCGGAATTGCGCAACCCCCTCTGGATAAAACTCCTCCAGATAATCAAAGGCAATGGAGTTTCCGATCCCGTGGTGAATACCAAGAACAAAAGATAGGCCGTATGAAAGAGCATGACATACGCCAACCTGCGAATAGGCAATGCTCATCCCGCCGAAATAGGATGCCATCATGAGCTTGTCGGCATTTTCCAGACCATCTTCCAGGAAAACCTCCAGGCAGAGATCATTGGCTTTCTCACCATATGCGCGGCTGAATGCATTCAAATACGTGCCGGTCAGGGATTCAATACAATGGATAAAACAGTCCATCCCTGTATAAAACCGCTGATCTGCCGGGACACCCTGTGTCAGCTCCGGATCCAGTACTACCTGGTCAAAAACAGTATAATCTGAATTCAACCCCAGTTTTTTCTTCGGACCGGTTAAGACCGTTGTGCGGGATACCTCAGCTCCCGTACCGGATAAGGTCGGAATGCCGACATGATAGACCGCAGGATTTTGAATCAGGTCCCACCCCTGATAATCTGCGGAAGATCCGGGATTGGTCAGCATCAGGGAGATAGCTTTTGCCAGATCCATTGTACTCCCTCCCCCGATCCCGATAACACCTTCCGGAAGATTTGCATTGTGTTGTTTCACCCTGGCGGTCAACTCATCCACATATTTTGTCTTGGGTTCATCATCCACATTTACCCATAAGAGCATATCCCTGTTCTTCAGTGGGATTCTTTCCTTCAGCGCATGATTTTCAAACACATCATCCACAACAAAGACGATGCAAGAATCATGGTTTGAACGTCTGGCTGAGAGAATCTCATCCAATTGATTAAAGCAGCCTCGCCCGAATATGATATTGGGCACGATCTTAAAATTTCGAAACATTGGTTATCCTTTCAGCACCTGATGGATACTCTCAATCCGTTTCTCCATCATTTCATCTGTCCATGAGAGTTTGATTTGCATGGAAATTGTTTTTCCAAGTATCCGGTCAGATT
>CAMBQS010000107.1 GCA_945870015.1 Desulfocicer vacuolatum DSM 3385 | reverse complement strand
CAATTACGATCAAGGAAGGTTTTCAAAGAGATTTCTGTATTCAGTCGGAAAACGAAATCGAGTTCAGGGGAGACAATCTCGAGCAATTGATTGTAACCGGTTTTTGCCCTTCAAAAGGGACCATCCTGTCCAACATGGTACGGTGGCCTGTAACCTCAAAAACATTCCGCAACCTTTTTATCGACCGTCCGGTTCCCTCTGAAGAAAACTGCACCTTGTGTTATCAGTGCAGAAAGATCTGTCCTTCCGGTGCTATCAGCCAGGCAAAAGGGGATCAAAAAGTGCCGGTATACAATTACAAAGAGTGTATTCGCTGTTATTGCTGCATGGAGATATGTCCGGAAGCAGCCATTCAAAAAAGAAACGGCAGGCTTCAGTGGATGTTGAGGCTGTAAAATTGGATCACCTCTTGACATGACCCAAACCCCGAAACATGACAAAATGAACAGAGGAGAAAAAAATGGGCACAAACAATCTGGTATTCCTGGAAAATATTGAATGGTTTGATGACACCGGAAAACAACTGGTGCAGCGGATTCCTGAATCCGGATCGGGCGAGATCAAGTGGAGTGCCCAGTTAACGGTCCGGGAGAGTCAGGCTGCCGTGTTTTTTTATAAAGGCAAGGCCGTAAAAGCATTCGCCCAAGGCCGGCACACACTGAAAACAGCCAATATACCGATTCTGACAAAAATCCTGAGTGTGCCCTGGGCAATGGAGTCTCCGCTTCGAAGTGAGGTTATTTTCTGCAACCTGAAGGTGTTTCCCAATTTAAAATGGGGGACACGGGAGCCGGTCACATTCAAGGATTCGGAACTGGGCCTTGTCAGGCTGCGTGCATTTGGCGTATTCAATCTCCAGATCGTCCAGCCCATACTCTTTGTCAATTCACTGGTGGGGACAAAAGGGATGTTCAGCACTTCCGAGATTGAAGAGTATTTAAACCTGGTGATTGTTTCCCGGTTCAATGATTATATGGGGGAGATGCTGGATTCGGTTCTCAACCTTCCATCCAGATATGATGAAATATCCAAAGGTCTTTTGGAAAAACTGCAAGATGATTTCAAACACTTTGGATTGGCGATGACCCATCTCTATATCAATTCGGTTACACCGCCTCCTGAGGTGCAGCAGGCTATTGATGACCGGGGCCGGATGGAAGTTCTGAAGGACATGGATAAATTGATGAAGATGAAGGCGGCCATGGCAATGGAAAAGGCTGCTGAATCAGAAGGCGGCGCCGGCAATGGTATGGGCATGGGTATGGGAATCATGATGCCGGCCATGTTTGCGAAGTTTTTTGATAAAGATCACAAAAGCGGGGCAGCTTCTTCTGTGTCATCCTTGACCTGCAAGGAGTGCGGACAACCGGTTCCGGAAGAAGCCCATTTCTGCTCCATGTGCGGTCATCAGCAGATTCTTTTCAAGGATTGCGTGAAATGCGGGAAACACATCACCATAAACGCCAAATTCTGTTCCCGGTGCGGTCATCCGGTGGATGAGCTGCCGGTTCCAAAGGTCTGTGGAAAATGCAAGGCTGATAATTTACCGGATTCCCTGTTTTGTAATAATTGCGGCGAACGGATGTAACAGACATCAAGTTGAATATATAAATTCAAGACATGGTTTATGAACTTTTCCATTGATCATCAATGCCCCCAATGCGGGGCTCCGGCTGTTCTGGAGGAAGCGGAACGGCTGTTCAACTGCCCGTTCTGCCGGGTCCGTTCCTACCTGCTTGGGGGGCAATATTTCCGATACATGTTTGAGCCGAAATCATCTGTAATGAACAGGGAAATAATATATGTTCCATACTGGCGTTATAAGGGAATGATGTTCACCGGTTCTTTGGAAGGGATGGATCATCGGTTTGTCGACATCAGTTCCCTGGCAATCCAGTCTGATTATTTTCCGGAATCTGTCGGGCTTCGATCACAGGCATTGAAACTGAAGTTTATTGCTCCCGGAACTATGGGGAGTTTTTTGAAACCGACTCTCCCCATCCATGGGATGCTGAAACATTATGAAAGTTGTTTCAGAGAGAATTCGAAAAAGCAGATATTGTATTCCGCATTTGTCGGTGACCACCTGAGCCTGATCTATTCCCCGTTTTATCTTGACCGGAAAATCTATGACGCTGTCCTTGACAAACCAATCACATCCGGGCTTCCTGAAATGGCATTGGTATCAAAGGAAAACACAGAAAAACCCAACTGGCCCATACGGTTTATCCCGGTCATATGCCCGGATTGCGGATGGGATCTTGACGGCGGGCGGGATTCATTGACATTGAATTGTCTGAACTGTCATACAAGCTGGCTGTCCACGGGAAAAGGGCTGCTGAAATTAAGGTTCGGCATCCTGCCCGGCGGACAGGAAAATTCATATTATCTGCCATTCTGGAGGATCAGGGCATCGGTTGCCGGGATTCAGTTGAATTCATACAAAGATTTGATTCAACGGGCAAATCTGCCAAAGGCAATCCAAAAAGGGATGGAGGAAAAACCGTTTTATTTCTGGGTTCAGGCGTTTAAGGTCCGTCCCAAAATTTTTATTCAATTGTCCCGGCAATTAACGCTTGCACAGCCGGATCAGGAGATGGCCTGTGAATTCCCCCGGACAGGAATGATGTATCCGGTCACGCTTCCGGTAACAGAGGCTGTAAAGAGCCTGAAAATCAATCTTGCAGATTTTGTCAGGCCGGCCAGGGAGTTTTTACGTCAGTTGCCGGAAATCGAGATCCGTCCGGAACGCTTTAAGCTCGTCTATATTCCTTTTTACGAAGACCACCATGAATTGATTCAACCGGATTATCATCTGACTGTCCATAAAAACATGCTGTCCATGGCAAAAAATTTATAAGGAAAAAGTTCGTATGGAGCAATCCTGCCACGAACGGACAGGGGGCAACCGCGACGGTCGCCCCTTTAAAAAATGACATCACCAAAAAATCTGGATTGTCAGATCAATCTGAAAACTGTTTATCTCCCGGCCATCATCGCCTGGATATCTGCCTCTGCTTCCCCGATCAGTTTGATGTCAAAATTTTCAACCAGAACCTTGAGAACGCCCGGAGACACAAATCCCGGAAGTGTCGGACCAAGGCGGATTCCTTTGATCTGGAGATGGAGCAGCGCCAGAAGAACCGCTACGGCTTTTTGCTCATACCATCCAATATCAAACGAAAGCGGAAGATCGTTGATATGGGCAAGACCAAAGGCATCCCGGAGTTTCATCGCAATCACCGCCAGTGAGTAACAGTCATTGCACTGTCCGGCATCCAGAACTCTTGGAATACCTCCGATATCGCCAAGGTTGAGCTTGTTGTAGCGATATTTTGCGCAACCGGCTGTCAAAATAATGGTGTCTTTGGGCAGTTTTTCGGCTACCTCTGTGAAATAGGCCCGGTTTTTCTGCCTTCCGTCACAACCGGCCATGACGATAAACCGTTTGATTGCACCGGATTTGACGGCTTCGATGACCTTATCCGCAAGAGCAAGTACCTGATGATGGGCAAATCCGCCGACAATCTTTCCGGTTTCAATCTCCTGTGGCGGAGTACATTTTTTTGCAACCTCGATGACTGCCGAGAAATCCTTTGCTTTTCCAGGTTCTCTGTCTGCAATGTGCGTCAGGCCTGGATAGGAAACCACACCGGTCGTAAAAATTCTGTTCTGATAGGTATTTTTACTCTTGATCGGGATGATGCAGTTTGTGGTCATCAGGATGGCACCATTAAAGGTTTCAAAATCCTCATTCTGTTTCCACCATGAACTGCCGTAATTTCCTTTTAAATGTGAATATTTTTTAAAAGCAGGGTAGTAATTGGCAGGCAGCATTTCGCCGTGCGTATAGACATCCACCCCTGTACCCTCTGTCTGTTTCAGGAGTTCATCCATATCTTTCAGATCGTGTCCGCTGATCAGAATTCCCGGATTTTTGCCAACACCGATATTGACTTCAGTAATTTCCGGGTTGCCGTAAGCAGTGGTGTTCGCCTGATCCAATGCAGCCATCGTTGTAACAGCGCATTCTCCGGCTTTCAGCACCCATCCGACCATCTGATCCACAGTGAGATTCTCTGTAGTGGACGCAAGTGAACCAAGGATAAACGCATAGATTTCCTCTTTTTCAACACCCAGAATTGCCGCATGATCCGCATAGGCAGAAATTCCTTTCAGGCCGATGATCAGAAGCTGACGCAAAGACCGGACATCTTCATTTTCTGTTGCAAGCACCCCAACGGTCTTTGCCTTTGTCTGATAGGTTGCCTCATCATCGGAAAACCAGAGAGCGGAATCATCCAGGCCGCCGGTGACTTTTTGCTCAATTTTGCTCCTCAGACTTTTTTTGTATTCCTGTGCCTTTTTTATCCATTGAATCAGATTGGCATCATTAAAATTGACATTGGTGATTGTGGTGAAAAGCCCTTGAGTAACAAAGTGTCCGGCTTCTTTGAGAACGTCAATCCCTGCTACCTTTCCTTTTGTAGCCAGAACGGCAATGCCTTTCAGGTTAAAGATAAGCAGATCCTGAAGATTGGCAGTTGTATCCTCTTTTCCGCAAACGCCCTTGACTGTGCAGCCCGTTCCTTTGGCTGTTTCCTGACATTGAAAACAAAACATGATGAACCTCCTTAATTAAATGATTTGGTTGTTTGTAACAATATGATCCTGATGCTTCTTCTTTTATTCCACCCGGTATTTCTTTGTTCCAACACTTTCTTTTTGGTCTTTGAATACTATATAGGACATACAAAATAGAATAACATTGACTTGGGTCAAAAAAAATTGTGGTAAAGTTCGAAATAAATATCCTTTCCCATGTGTTTTTGGGCCTGAGATATTCAGGTAAAGATATTCATAATTTTAATACAGAAGCTCAAATTATGCAATTTATTACACAATTTTCGGTACATTATTTAACCAAGGACGGATCTGCCGTCAAGATATCTTAATAACCAGATGATATTTATCATGATTTGGTTTTCGTTATTTTGGGCATGTAAATTGCTAAATTAATTTTTAATGAATACGATATCTTATATAATTTTAAAAAAGGATGGAGATTATGATACTATTCTTACTTATTTTATCCGGAATCGGTGTAATATTCTGCCTCTATTTTGCTATTGCCTGTCTTCTGGCAGCATCCCAGGAGAATGTGTTGCCGGATATTGAGGATATTGAAACAAGCTGAATCATCATGTAGTTATTTTTGTTGAAGCATCTGGTAACGGGTAATTGTATTGCTGATTGGCAGGCGATACTTTCGAATTGACTTATTTTGTAAATTCCTCTAATATTCAGCATATTATGAAAAATTATCTTCATGCATCCCTTCGCGGTCGCTTTTCCCAGGTCCACGCCGGTTTTACATTGATTGAAATGGCTGTGGTGATGGTACTTGTCGGTATTGTGATTTCCATCATCGCCACTGTCGTTCCGACGCTGATCCGGTCTGCCAAAATCAAGCAAGCGCAAGCCATTTTAGAGAAGGTTGATTATGCCATCCAGGGATACGTTACAGCAAACGGGCGTCTTCCATTTGCCGACAATGGTGTAACCGGCGTGGAAGATTCCGCGACACCCACCTATTTCGGCAATTTGCCTTTTGTGACACTGGGACTCTCTTCCGGCGATGATATCTGGGGCAATCGCATCAAATATGGCGTGAATAGCGATTTGACCACAACCAACAAGACTACCATGGGTACAGCGTTGGGAACTGCCTGTCCTGATCCGGTTGATCCTGCAAAACTGAATGTTGAACGCACGGGCGGCGGCAGCGCGAATATGGCATATGTCATTGTCAGTGGGGGGCCTCAGGATCTGGATGCGGATGGTGGTTTTTTTGATGGACTGAACAGTGGCGCCGACAATCCCGGTTATGATGGTCCGGATCGTATTGTAACAGCAGCTTATGATGATCTCATGATTGCCCGTTCTTGTTTCACGGTTTCCGGTCAGCAGGGATATGGGATCGGGACGGGAACAGGAGGAGGGGGCAGCAGCAGCGGTGTCGAGAACACCGGTGCGTTGTGCGTGGATGGAATTGATAATGATAGCGATGGTCGTATTGACTGTCATGACCAGGACTGTTGCAGCACAAGTGTGACGGTTTGCCCGGATGGTTGTCCGCCACCTTCTTCCGTTTCGATTGTCACTACTCCCGCTGTTCTTACGGCTACGATTGGTCAGCTTGGTTTCAGCCATTCTTTTCAGGCCACCGGCGGTTCCGGTTATTATTACTGGTACATGGATGCAGCCACACCTGCCATATCCGGATTAGAAATAGGCCTGACTTCGGGCATCCTCAGCGGAAATGTTACCGTATGCGATGGGGATTACAATCTGGATGTCAGAGTTGAAGATCGATATGATTCCGAGAAAACCGATTCATATACCTTTCGATTAACGATCGCAAGAGGCTCTCTGGCAATTTCACCGGCTCCTTCGGGATTGGGAACTCCGGCCGATTTTATTGTCAACGCATCCGATTTCACGCAAGATTTTTCCGTCAGCGGCGCCTATGTGGGTCCTTTTACTTCTACTTCCCCTTCCGCCTGGTCCATCCAATGGACGGAAGCAGATCCAGGTGGATTCCAGATCGATCCTGTTTCAGATACCGTTGCCAGATTGCGTAAAAGCGGCAACGCGAGCGCGCGTGTCAATCCCTATCCTTTTAAAATTACGGCAATGGATGATTCCTGCCTGACCAATACAATTACAAGCGGAACATATACGATTGAAATCACAACGGCCGGCGCGGGGGCGCCTTACAGCGCCAATCTCGTAGCGGAATGGCATCTGGATGAATGTTTATGGAACGGCACGTCCGGAGAAGTGCGGGATGAAGGCTCCCTTGCCTTGGACGGAACAGCCATGAATGGCGCAATCACAATCGGTTCCGGCAAGAATTGCCGTGCCGGGCTGTTTGACGGTGCTAATGATTATGTGACGGTTCCGAACAATGCCGAGCTTCAGCGCACCACTGCTTTTTCAATCGCCTCATGGGTCAAGGTTCATGCCGATGCCGCGGATTGGGTCAGGCTTGCGGGAAAAGGCAATTCTATCAATCGAAATTATGGCTTGTGGCTGGCCACCAATGGCACGGTTCTTTTTCAGATTTATTCTGACGGCGGCAGCGGAAATGCCCAGACAGCCTTAACGATCAATGACGGAAACTGGCACCATGTTGTCGGCGTATATGACCTTTCAACCATGAAAGTATACATTGACGGCACAGAAAAGGTATCCATCAACTATAGTCAGACACCACGGACATCCACTGATCCGTTTACCATGGGATACGCGGGTTTTCATACCTATTTAAGAGGTCGCCTGGATGAAGTCATGCTTTTTCATAAAGCCCTTACCATAGAAGAAATAACGGAAATATATCAGATTACTCGTTCTGCATGCAGCGGCAATTGCTATGATGGTCCGATGGCGGAATACCGCATGGAAAATTTTCCCTGGAACGGCAGTGCAAATGAAGTAGAGGATTCAGGAAGCGGCCTCAGCCATGGTCGCGCACTTGCCTGGGGAACCGGCGTCAGACCTTCCCAGACAACACCTTCAGGCGGAAAGATCTGCCGGTCTGGTGTTTTTAATCGAACAGACGCCAACAATGGCGGCTATCTTGACATGGGTGATCCTGCTGATGGTGATTTGGATCCGAACACGGCACCATGGACCATTTCCGCCTGGATCAAATGGGATGGCTCCAGCGGCGAGAATATTATCTATAACAAGGAAAATTTGTATGAAGCCCGCGTGAGCGGCGGATACGTGCATTATGCCTGGCAACCTCACTGGGTATGGGATGGAGGGAATGCATTCCCGATAACCGCTAACACATGGACATATGTAACCCTGGTCTATGACGGTTATCAGCAGAGTCATTATAAAAACGGCAGTCTCGTCTACTCCCGTACACAAACCGGCACCATCGGAGTCAACTCGGCCAAACTGCTCATCGGTGCCCGGGGAAACAGCAGCCCTTACAATTTTTTCGGCGGTCAAATTGATGAAATCAGAATTTACGATCGTGCTCTTGCGGAAAATGAAATCGGAATCGATTACGCAGTAACCCGTGACTGTGCCGCTGATTCGGTTATCATAACCAGCACAACCCTTCCCGCAGCTTTGATCGGACAAACCAACTGGACCAGCGGCGGTGAGCCAACAGCCACCGGTGGTGCCACACCCTATGTTTGGCAGATCATCGACCAGGAAGGCGGCTTGAATCTCAGCATGTCCGATATTGGTACCGGCGCACTGTCCGGTGATATTGATGTGTGTGCCGGAGTCTACCATGTTACATTGCGGGTTACGGATAATAACGGACGAATGGATGAAACAGCCCTTCCGCTTACCGTTGCCAATGGTACACTTGCAGTTTCAGGCTTGACTTCACCCCTTGACTGTATAGTGAGCGGTTGTGAATGGCCATTTTCCATCACCGGACCAATTCAAGGGCAGATGGACAATTGGGTCATTACCTGGCAAGGCGCTGATCCTGGTGGTTTTGAAGTTATCGCCACCGGTTCCAATTCGGCAACATTACGCAAAACCGGAGCCTCGACCCAGGCCAACGGGTACCGTTTTTATCTTACAGCCTCAGACAGTTCCTGCGGCGGCAATGTTTTGACAAGTCCGGCCTATACACTGAATATATCGGCTGCGGCTGCACCGGCACCATAATAAAAGCATTACCTCCTTACAGAAATAGATTCAAAATTAAATATATCATGCGGCATAACGGTTCTTGTATTTTTTTGCCGCGTTATTATTCATTTCGGTGACGATGTCGCAAGAAAGGTAGTGATTTTCGCCTTGTCCCGCAGGATCTGGATATAGCTTTTTATGCCGTTGGCTATTTTTTTCTGCACAATAAGCTGGGTGATATCCTCCTTGATCTCCTCAAAGGTAGGGATCCGTTCCGGCTTTTTATCCAGAACCTTGATCAGATGGAAACCATATTCCGTTTCCACAATATTGCTTACACCATTTATCTCCAGGGCAAAAGCGGCCCTGGAAAAAGGTTCAACCATTTTTTCCCGGTCAAAATATCCAAGCTCTCCTCCGTTTTTTCCATTGGGATCATTTGAAAACTTTTTGGCCAGTTCGGAAAAGCTTTCTCCTCTTTTGATCCGTTTCTGGATTTTTTCCATGGCTTCCCTTGCTTTCTGTTTCTGCTCCGGAGATGAGCCGGGGGAAAAGGAGGATAAAATATGCTGGGCGCGAACCATTTCCGGCTGTTTGAACTGGCTTTTGTTTTTTTCATAAAAGGCAAGACTCTCTTCTTCCGGGGTTTGGGCCCGGCTTACCACTTTTTCCTGAATCAGACGGCGGATGATCAGCCCTCGTTCGACCTCTGATTTCATCTCTTTTTCAGACAGGTTCACGGCGGACAGTTTTTCGGAAAATATCTTTTTATCCGGATACATT
>CAMBQS010000106.1 GCA_945870015.1 Desulfocicer vacuolatum DSM 3385 | reverse complement strand
TTGTCGGTCCGGGTGGAGCCGACGATCTGTTTGACAACCCCCTGATGAATATCAATACATGGCCGGAAGCGCATGAACTTCTTCTCTCCTTTTCAATTTGCTCTTGAAACACAAATCGATATTGTATGGAATAGCAGTAGGTTGGGTAGAGCGGAGCGAAACCCAACGCTGCTTTTTATAACAACAGCGCATGTGTTTTATTCCGGGTTTCATTTTCTGCTGTGATCCGGATCGCCCTTTTTCCGCTGACCGGGCACTCATGCTCACAGGTACCGCATCCGATGCAGGCTTCCGGGTTTACAAACGGTCTTTGCAGCCGGACAAAGATTTCAATTGCACTGCTGGTTTCCAATGGGATTTCCAGGGGTGAATTTTCTGCGATCTCAATGGAACCTTCACTATTCCGGACAATCAGCAGGTATCTATCTGTTTTATCGGATGGTATATGGATAAAATAATCGCCGGTTGCATATTTACCGGATTGCAAAAATCCGTCCTGGAAGGTAAGGGTGACCAAAGTGCTGGTATGGATTTGCAACTCATTGTTCAGCCATACCTTCTCGTAGGAGATGCGGGTGTAAATTGCTTTGGGACTTACCGGGCAGTTTTCCTGACAAACAATACACGGTTTATTCATGACCCAGGGCAGGCAGCGGCTTCGATCCACAAAAGCCGTTCCAATCCGGATGGGGCCTTTATCTGCGTAATTATTTTTTCCTGATTTTTCTTCCAGGCTGATGGGCCGGATGGCGGCTGTGGGGCAGATATTGCCGCAGGCAATACAGTTCAACTGACATCCGCTGGTGCCGATCCGGAAATTCAGCCTGGGTGTCCACAACTCTTCGATTCCAAACTCAAAACCGGCCGGCTGAATGATGTTGGTGGGACAGATTCGCATACACTGTCCGCATTTGATGCATCTGTTTAAAAAAGAGTTTTCATCCAATGCTCCCGGAGGCCTTACCAGGGCCGGGTTCCAGTTGGGGCCGACAGTGCCGCTCAGTCGAAGGATCGGAACCAGCGCCAGACCGGAAACAGCGGAAACAATCAAATCCCGTCTTTCCATATCCGGAGCGGAAATCTCTCCGGCAACAGATGGGGATATGGAATATTCCATCAGGTCATCCGGACAGCAATGCAGGCAATTCATGCAAAGGACGCATTCACCGGTTCGGATCTGACGGGAAGGCGCGCATGCACCATCACAGTTGGCTTCACATAATTTACAATGAGTGCAGTTACCGGGTTTTTGACCGATCCGCCAGATTGAATACCGGCTCAGGAGTCCGAATAAAGCGCCAAGCGGACAGATAAACCGGCAGTAGAACCGGGGGATCAGAAGATTGAGAAAGAGTGCGGTGAAAAAGATGCCTCCAATGATCCAAGCCTGTTCATAGTACCTTGCATTGGTGGAAAACAACAGGGAGGTTTTATCCATAAAAGGCAGGATTACCAGGTTGACAGACCGGTGGATCAGGGGAATCGGATCCAGCAGGCCGGTCAGAAGGGATGTGGAAAAAATCCCGTTCATATGGAGCAGACGGGTGATCACCATAAAGATCGCAACACTGATACTGAACAGCAGAAAGGTTTTTCCCGAATCCGTCATATGGTTGACCGATGCGGAAATCAGCAGGATTACAAGCGTTGTAACCAGCAGGGCGGAAAAAAAGAGAGGAGAGCCCCATGGAGAAGATTGAATCAGATTGATGGATTCTGCAGCAGCCGCCGTGAGCAGGAAAATGAGAATCCAGTATTTCAGGTATTGGGCTTTGTGATATTGGTTGATCTTTATTTTTTCCAAAGTCTTTTTGTTTTTTTTCCCCAGATACCCCATCAACTGGTGAAGCGCTCCAAATGGGCAGACCCAGCCGCAGAAAAAGCGGCCCAGCAGTATGGTCAGGACAAGGGTTGCTACACACCAGGCAAGGCCATTGAACAGGGTATGGGTTGTCAGGAAGGTTCCGATTCCAACCAGGGGATCCAGTTGAAGGAACCAGTTCACCGGCCAGCCCCGAAGCTGCCACCAGTTTTCTCCAAGGGTTTCCGCCAGGCAGAACCATAAAAAAAGGAGCATAAAAAAGATCTGGGAAATTCTTCGGGTCAGGATAATGTTCATGTGCGTATCAATTTTAATGAAGTATAGTCAGCCTGTCCGGCGCCGGCTTCCTCCGCTTTCTGGATAAAGGGGAAATCCGCTGCTGTTTTTCCGAGCAGTGTCGCACCAAAGGAATCGGCAGCAACCTGATCCGTGCTCACAATCATGGTGTCTGTCTGCTTGAGGTCGGAAAGTGATCCACCAGTTGGGCCGTTGGTCATCATGGTAACGGTTCCGTCCAGGATGACCAGGGTAGGTTTTATCATCATGGCCAGCTCCTTGATGATGTTATGGATATCCTGGTGAAACACATTCCTTCTGCCGCCCAGAACTCCATACCAGTTTTTGATGGACATGCTGGCTCCGCTTCGGTGATGATCCTTGACCGGAGAGATTCCGATCACCTTGGTTACACTATCAAACGGTTCGTACAAAAAAGGCCAGTCCTTGATCAGGGTTCCTCCGGGTACGGTCATCTTTCTGAAAAAGCTGTCTTTGGGCAGGTAAACCTCGGCCCCTGCTTGTTTGGCCGAAGCTCCGATTCCGGTCAGGGCAAAACAGCTTGCCGGATCGTTGATGGGATTATCGGTCACCCGGACCGAAGATGCACCGGCCCGTAAACAGAGACGGGCGACCTCGCCAAGCAGCAGGGGATGCGTTGTCGCTGAAAGGACAGAGGGTGTAGCAAAGGCCGCATTGACTTTCAGAAGGACACGATCCCCTTTTTGGATAAAGGTTTCAATTCCACCAAGGGCCAGCAGGGCTTTGTTCACGGTTTCAACCCGGTCTTTTCCCATTGCGATTGCAATTTTACCGGTCTGGGAAGGGATGGAAAAATCAGGCAGATCAATTTGATCCTTCCGTGTATCCAGGGGTTTCGGGCCGGAGAGGTCATAAAATCCATATCCCATGCCACAGGCAGCGGCCACACTGATCCCTGCTTTGGTACACCGGATCATAAACTGTCTTCGGGTTGCCTGGCTGTCAATAGTCTGATCTGTCATTTGGCGGCCTCTCCAATACCGCTATACAGAGTAGCTGCCATGGACTCAGCCGCATCCTGACTTCCTGCTTCATGAACTCCCAGTAAATATCTGCCGGAAGTAAAAAACAGTTCATACGAACCGAATATTTCAATCAGCCTGGAATCCCCTAATTTTTGGGTTAACGGCACCTCTTTTCCACCAAAGGTTTTCAGAAAAGCCCCATATTCGTCCGCCAGCTTCCGGGCATTTTCAGCGGAGCCCCGGTTGGACAGAAAGATCATGAGTTCTTTTCCAGTAACCATGCAGCGGGAGGTATAGACTTTGTCCAGTTTGTCAAAGCCAAAAGCACTGGATGGAATCATGGAAATTTGGTTTGGGTCTGAACAGGAGTCCGGAAACAGGGAAATTTCTGAAAACCCGTCTTTGTCTGAAATCGCGTTTTTGATAAAATGTTTCAGGAACGCTGTTATTAACTGCTTCATCTCAGGATTTGCCTGTGAACCGATTACTTCCAGATAGAACGACCCCTGAGTGATAAAAAAAGCGTTTTCAGTCTGGTACGAAAAGTCGGACAGGTCTGTAGGCATTCCACCATCACGTCGTTGCATGCTGAAAACGGAAAATGCATTGGAAGCGGTTTCCATCTCATAAATAAAGGCTTCCATCCAGAGTTCAGGGTCATGATCGGACTGAATCCGCTGGCAGAGAAGCTGTTTGAATCCAGCGGAGAGATAGAGTTCCGCCTTTCCATTGATTTTTTCAAACAAGGTGTCCGGTGTAAAAACCTCAGAAGGTGTCATGGGCTTCATGCCCTGAGGAAGGGAGATTGCGGCTTTTGGATCAGGTTGTGGAGCAGATACGCCGGTTTTTTTTTCACTGTTCACAAGATCCTGATGGGAAATGACCGCCGGGTTGAACTGAAACTGACGCAGGAAAACCCCGATGGCAATTCCAGCCAGAACCGTCAATATAAGAGCGCTGATCGCACTTTCCTTCTTTGACACCTTCCGGATTTTTTTTTTCATACGTCTCTTATCCGGTCTAAACCAGCATGTCCGATGCTTTTCTCATCAGATTTCCGATTTCGATCTTCTGCGGGCATTGTCTTTCAGCAGAGGAAAAGTCAACTGCGGCAATACGCTGCCGGATATCCTTTGGGATCCGGCTTACGATCGATTCAGAGAACTCCTTTTCTCCATAGGTTTCCTGGTACATGAGATATCTCATGATATCACCGATCGGAACCTTTCCCTGGATTTCCGCTTCACAGATATGGGCGCAGCCGGCACAATATCCGGAACAGGTATCCATGGCATACTGGTGCATCAGCTCCATATCTTTTGCAGCCAGGCTGGTTTTATTCAGCGCAGCGGAGATGTTGGACATGAGAATGGTTGAATTGGGCATCTGGGAGCAGAGACTGGCAATGTCCGGATTTTCCCAGACAGCTTTGAGTTTGGCCTGTTTGTCCGTGAATCCTTTTTGGATAAATCGGCCGGCCATCCGAATCTCTGTATCCGAGCTGGTTTTAACTGATCCGCCGCCCTGGGTTTTCATGGCCGTGACACCGATTCCCGCCTCGATGCAGGCCTGGAGAGCTTCCTTCATATCATTCTGGTGCATGAGCCGGAAGTTATAGGTGGTCATGATGCCGTCTATCCAGCCAAGTTTTGCGGCGCTCATCAGGCACGACTGCATATTCTGGTGGGTGCTGAAACCGAACAGTTTGATCCGGCCTTTCTTTTTGGCATTTTCAGCCCATTTCCGCACCTTGTCGTCCAGAGGATCAGTGCTGTTGAGGGCATGCATGAAATACAGGTCAATATAATTTGTGTTCATCCTTTTCAAGGAAGTTTCCAGCATGGTGGTCATCTCTTCCGTGTCCATGGTGTAGGCTTTGGATACCAGAAAGATTTTGCTTCGGTCCTGGGGATTGGCCTGAAAATATTTTCCGATCCCGGTTTCACTGGTTCCATTGCCATATGAATTGGCAGTATCCCAGTATGTCACTCCGAATTTCATGGCCAGATTCAGGATAATCTGATTGGAGGGAATATCAAACATGCCGCCGAGGGAGAGAATGGAAACCTCTTTTCCGGTTTTGCCGAACTTTCGGGTCGGAACAATCATGTTCTGGTTTGGCTCAGCAACAGCATCCTGCTGAAACAGCGGTTGGGAGGCAAGTGCGCTGACACCGACGGTTCCGGCGGTTATTAGAAAACCCCTTCGAGAACATCCTTTTCCATTTGATGATGTCATAAAAGTCTCCTTTATTGATTCGTGGAAATACTCATTTTTTCCATGATCGGTTTCATGTTGCTGATCATCAATTCTGTCCGTGCTGCGCTGGTACAACTCATGATCATGATCGCTAAAAGAGGCATCAGAAAGGTCTGCTTTCGAATCTTCACCATGGAACGCTCCTTCTGTTCTGAGTCAATTGTTATCCTGCTTTCAATATCAGGAAATATAGTAATGTACAAGAGGATCGGATGATAATTATGATATGCTCATACCGTGGGATTTGTTTCACAGGCGTTGTTCAGCTTTTGGGCCATTTTTGAAAGATCATCGGTTGCCGTCAAAATTTCGGAGACGCCTTTTTACCTGCTTTACAATTCCGGGATAAGCTGATACATAAATATCTCATCAAGCTCCCGTATCGGTTATGAAATTCATCAGTTACTTCCGTAACAGGAATTTCAGATTTCATTATAAAATCATAGCATAAGTTAACAAGACGAGGTGATCGATGACAGAATGTGTTCTATATGATGATGCATTGGATCATTTGCTGGAGCTGTTGAAGCTTGAAAAAATAGAAGAGAACATTTTTCGTGGCAACAGCCAGGATCTGGGCTTTGGAAATGTGTTCGGCGGGCAGGTTCTCGGGCAGGCGTTGTCCGCAGCTTCCCAGACGGTTACGCCGGAACGAGGTGTTCACAGCCTGCATGCGTATTTTATGAGGCCTGGTGATCCGGCAAAACCGATCATCTATCAGGTTGACTGCATACGGGATGGGAAAAGCTTTACAACCCGGCGGGTGGTTGCCATTCAAAAAGGTCAGGCCATATTCTCCCTGTCTGCGTCCTTTCAAATTCAGGAAGAAGGTTTTGAACACCAGGCATCTCCTCCGGAAGTTCCCGGGCCTGAAGGGCTTCCGTCAGAAATGGAAAGAGCGATGCAAGTAAAAGATAAGATTCCGGTCTCGATCCGCGACAAAATACTGTGCGTGAAACCCATTGAAATAAGGCCGGTAAACCCGATCAATCCATTTGCACCTACCAAAGAAAAACCAGTTCGATATGCCTGGTTCAAAACCATCCATAAAATGCCGGATGATATTTCCGTGCATAAATATTTATTGGCATATGCCTCTGATTTCGGATTGGTTGCAACTGCGCTGTACCCTCACGGACACACATTCTGGGAGCCAAACATGCAGGTCGCAAGCCTGGATCATTCCATGTGGTTTCATCGTGACTTCCGGATTGACGAGTGGCTTTTATATGTCATGGAAAGCCCCAGTGCAAGCAAGGCAAGGGGGCTTAGTCACGGCAATATTTTTACCCAGGACGGGCGGCTGGTCGCTTCCACCACCCAGGAGGGGTTGATCCGGTACCGGCCCAGGAAATAAAATTTTTCCGCATTCCGTTTGTGTCGACATCATCCATGTTTGGAGGGAAGGGTTTAATAAAAGACATGAATTTTTATTCAATGATCAATCATCTGGCCTCATTATGGATGAATTTGATATAGCAGTCCATTATATTGACTGGATAAAGGCTGTACTAGATTTGCAGGAACAGTTTCTGTCTGGAAAGAAAGCAGATTCAAAAATTATCCTTCCGGATAACAACTGGTCAAAATCTAAAGGACAGGCTTTTGAACAGGATTGCACCATAACCAACAAGTACACTTCATTCAATCTGATCATGCGGAAATAAAATTAAATTTACCAACGGTCGTGGGCTGTTACAATGTTATCTACTCCATAAATTTCATGGGAAAACATCCGGTCGATCAAGTTGAGAATATTTTTCCTTGCTTCTGGGTCTGATTCAGATGACGTGTATTCGAGTTTCAGAAGTTTTTGGAGTTGATGCACATCAGTACCGCGTTGCATGTACTGAACACCATTTTTCGTAATATCAGTGATAACCTGTTGAGCTGCTTCAATAATAAGGTCAAGTACGTCACAGGTTGCATTTTCCAGCATGTGCAATAAGGTATAGCCATTATTTGCAAATGCTGGAGATTGTAAAAATTTTGCTGCAAGCTTTTTATACAACTCAACATCCTTGACCAAGTTATTTTTCTTTCATTTGATATAGTACGTTGTTTTTTATCAATTAATTTTTCATACAAATTTGAAACAGAATGGAATGGAAATTTCAAATCATCGATTTCCATAAAAATGGCAAGATTAATTGGTAGTCGGAGCAATTGGCGTTGAGGTTCAATTAATGAAAATACATCAACGCCTTTATTCTTTAGGAGTGGCTCGACATCCTTTATCCAATCGAGCAGTGGGACTTCAATCGTTTTTGTTCGATTATCCTCTTTCAGACTTTTTAATCTATAATCACTTTCCAGATCAAATGACCGACACACAACGACAACTTTGACACCACCAAAATTATGGGCATCTGTGATTATTCTGAACAATACTTCTTTTACTTGCCCGTCACGACCAGAGACCTCGCTGACAGCATCAACCTGATCAATAAACAAAACGGAAGGGATTGTTGGGAAAGATCCCTTCAAAGTGCTGACTGGGCTTTCTTCTCTTCCGGTCAGCTTTTTACCAAGTTCTTCTTTCGTGCTGCAAGATAAAAACTGGTCAATTCTAAATGCTAAATGGGGAACATTGTGTTCACCGAGTTTTTTGATCACACAACGCACAATTCCAGATTTTCCAGAACCGGCAACACCCGTCAGTAAAACCAATTCTATATTATTAGAGTTAAGTATTTCATCCAAGAGAGTGTCGGTTTGATCTCTTGAAATCGTTTCGCCGCCTGCGCCAAAAGGTGTATATGTTTGAAGATAGGACTTGGTTTCTTCGACTAACCGTTGTTGAATAGACGGATCAAATGCCCACTCTTTCAACTTCAAGGCACCATGTGACCTTATGGCATTACGGATTGTATCAACTGTGAGTATTTTATTGAAATGATTTTCAAGAATATCTCGAAGATTGGGAAATGTGCTTTTTCCTCCATTTTGGAAATATAGATCTCCATATGACTCAATAAGTGATTCCAGTTCTTTTTCAGGAATAGTTGTAGCGTAGCTCCGTTTAAGCCAATCGAATAATATTTCAATTGGCCGTGGCCATTCTTTTAATAATACTTGAAAAGAATTTTTTGTTCTTCAGAGAGTTTATGCAAATATTGCTCGTAGGAGTCTGAGATCCGGGCTTTCTCAGTAATTGTTCTGAAGTCTTTGGCATTGTCCTGTGATACAAAATAGCAGTGTGCATTTTTATCGGCGGATAACCGATCAGAAAAAGCTTTTAACACACCTTCTTTCTTGAGAGCATTGATTGTCCAGTTTCCATTAGGAGAATTTATTTTAGTCTGATGCCACTCTGTAATTTCTCCACGAGCATTTGCGAATTCAAAACCTTGATATTCCGTTTCAACACCTTCAAATTTTAGCCATTTGGCTTTATCTGCAATAACATCTATTAAAGAGCGGACGAGCCACTTTGCTTCGTATCGATTTCCGAGTTTGTCTGCTATTCCGCCCCGTATCATGTTAAGTCAACTCAAACTGTCTTCTAAGATCGTTCATATGCGAATGGGGTAACAGTTTTTCATGTTGTAGCCTCCCAACGACAATTGCCGGTGAAATTCCAATTTCTTCAGCAAAGCTTTTAACAAAGTCTTTTGTCCGGAAGTTTCCGGCAATCAATTTTTTCCATGCGGTTGGTTGGATTAAAAATGAAGAAGCAAAGCTGTCTGCTTCATTTTCCTGTTGGTTCCGCATGCCTGTATTCTCAATGAACACTTCTTTTTTCCCATGCAGAAGGATATGGCCTGCTTCATGGAAAAATGTAAACCAGAGAAGATCTTCATATCTGCCTCGAAGAGATAACAGAATTAATGCTTTTTTCGGAGTGAGCCATCTTGTTGCACCATAAACCGATACTCCTTTGACTGGTGGAACAAACACGACGGTGACACCAGCCTGGGCGCATAACTCAACCGTTTTCATTTGAACCATTTCAGGAGCAGTACGTGTTAACGATCTGATTTCCAGCAGTATCGCTTTAAATTTTTCTTTATTATAAGGTTGACAGTCAATTTGCTGGGCTTCAATCTCACCTTTTCTGAGCCACACAGAACAAGCTTCGGGGTTGCTTGA
>CAMBQS010000105.1 GCA_945870015.1 Desulfocicer vacuolatum DSM 3385 | reverse complement strand
TTTGATTATTCGATAATTGTGCAGGTCACTATAACCGGAAAGGATTTCTTGTCTGATGGGGCCAATGATTATGGCTCTCTGATCACGGATAAGAGAGGTAAGTGAATTGACCTCGGCTTGATACTGTTTATTCTTTGAGCGCAGAGCATAAGACCATACCGGCGTATCAACAAGGACTTTCAACGGGTTCTTTCCCTTTTATAATCATAATCAGGGTCCGGATCCATTTTGCCAAATATTTCTATTATTTCAGATTGTTTACGTCTACTAATAAATTCCTTAAGCGCAAGATTGACAGTTTCTTTTTTGGTTTTTAATCCGCTCATTTCCAACGCCTCATTCAATAATTTATTATCTATTGCCAAGTTGGTAGCCATATTGAACACCTCCTTTTCTGACACAGAATATTACACAATGTTATGTGTGTCAATATGTTCGGACAGGAATATCGCCCAACGCGGGCGGATGGCTCAGAAAAATGGTTACAATCTCAATTTTTTAACCTGTTGCATGCACAATTTCATTATCATGAAACAACAGAAAAACCTGCCGGACAACATATATAAATGAAATTTTTTCTTATCCGCGCTGATCAAAGTGGGAAAACTGCATGGTAAAGGTTCCCCTTCCCTGAGTTGATGACCGGAGATTGGTTGAATATCCGAACATGCTTGAAAGCGGTACAATGGCCTTGATCGCCTGGATATTGATCTTTGGGTTAATGGATTCGATTTTGCCGCCCCGGGAACTCAGGTCGCCGATCACATCCCCCATAAAAGAATCCGGGACAAAGATCTCAACACTCATGATGGGTTCAAGCAGGAAAGGCTCCGCTTTTGAAAGTGCTTCCTTGCATGCCATGGATGTACTGACTTTATAGGCCAGCTCTGTTCCAAGCGACTCCTTGAAAGATCCGCCGGTTAAAACCGCTTTCACATCCACGACCGGATACCCCATAAGAAATCCGCTCTCAAACGACTCCGTGACCCCCTTTTCAATGGCAGGGATAAAAGAATCGGGAATGATATCCCCCGATATTTTTGACTGGAAAGAATTCCCTGACCCTCTTCCAAGGGGCAGCAGGTGTATCTTGACTTCACCAAAATGACGCTGGCCTGCCACCTCCCGATCAAAAACAACCGTTGCTTCCGCCTGTTTCCGGATGGTTTCCCGATATACTACCTGGGGTTTTCCAACATTTACACTGGTATTGAACTCCCGTTTCATTCTGCTGACAATGATTTCAAGATGAAGCTCTCCCATGCCGGACAGAATCGTTTGCCCGGTATCTTCATCCTGTTTTACCCGAAGCGTTGGATCTTCGGCCATGTATTTTTCGAGAACCTGATCCAGTTTTTCCTGATCAGAATGAGTTTTCGGTTCCACGGCAATGGAAATAACCGGTTCATAGAAATCCATTTTTTCAAGAAGGATTGGAAAATTGGGATTGCAAAGCGTCTCGCCGGTTGAAGAGTCTTTTAAGCCAATAACCCCGACAATGCTGCCGGCACCGACTTCATCGATCCGCTCTCTTTTATTGGCATGCATCAAAAGAATCCGGGATAATTTTTCTTTCTGGTTTCGCGCTGGATTAAACACCTCTGCACCGGCCTTTAATGTTCCGCTGTAAATCCTGACATAGGACAGCTTTCGGCCTTCAATCATGGAAACCTTAAAAATCAGGGCAGCCAACGGCCCTTTATCTTTTGCAGCGCATTCAACCGTCTCATCCGTCCCCGGAATAATTCCCTTGATCGGCGGGATATCCACCGGACTGGGCAGATAATCCACAATCCCATCCAGAAGTGGCTGAATCCCCTTGTTTTTCAAAGCACTTCCACAAAAAATCGGCACAAGCTTCAACCCGATTGTCGCATTGCGAACTCCCTGTACAAGCGTTTCCTCACGGATGTCGGCTCCGGAAAAAAAGGCTTCCAGGATAGCATCATCATGATCGGAAAGCGCTTCAATCAATTTATCCCGATATTTTTTGGCCTCTTCCTGGAGATCCTCCGGAATCTCTTCGGTCTGATAATTCGCTCCCAGGGTTTCATCATCCCAGGCAATCTTCTTCATTCGGATGAGATCAATCACACCGCTGAAGGTATCTTCCTGACCAACAGGCAGTTGCAAAATAAGCGGTTCTGCATGCAACCGATCCTTTATCATTGCCACCGTGCCGAAAAAATCCGCGCCGATCCTGTCCAATTTGTTGATAAAGGCAATTTTCGGCACCTTGTATTTATCCGCCTGACGCCAGACGGTTTCCGATTGCGGTTCCACACCCCCAACCGCACAAAACACGCCTACCGCACCATCCAGTACCCGAAGAGAACGTTCCACCTCAATGGTGAAATCAACATGACCGGGGGTATCGATGATCTGGATATCCCGACCGTTCCACTGGCATGTTGTGACCGCAGAGGTGATTGTGATTCCGCGTTCCTGTTCATCCGGCATCCAGTCCATAACCGCTTCCCCGTCATGGACCTCACCAATCTTGTAAGACCGTCCGGTATAATACAGAATCCGCTCGGTTACGGTTGTCTTGCCTGCATCGATATGTGCGATGATTCCAATATTTCGTATATTATTAATTTTTGTATTTTTCATCTTACAATAATCATATCTGCTGGTAACGGGGAGGTTAAATCAATATGTCCGGCCAGTGTCAATGCCTCACGTCCTTCAATTAAAATCTTTACACGTTGAACCTGCGGAATGTTCAAAGCAATGGAGTTTACGATCGAATACACTGTCAGCAACTCTGTCTGGCTTCCTCCGGGATGTTTTTCTCTGATGATATCTGAGAAATCAACAAACGCCGTGCCATCCTTTGATAGATAAAACGCATTCAGGGTTGCATCACCAGGAATTGTGCGTCCCAGGCTCCCTCTCGGCCCCTGAATCAAATCGTTGATAATGGTTTTCCCCATCTCCAAAGGATCCTCTGAGACGAACAACACCCTTTCCTCCGGGACCAGATAAGAATTTTTCTCATCTGAGAAATAGAGGTAGACTGTCTTTTTGCTTTTTCCCGACCCCGGAGCTGGTTTTTGTGAGACCATCTTCGGTATTAATCTGGAATCCGAATTATTTTTTTCAGAAAAATGGACAAACAGCAAATATCCGGCTCCGACCATGCCGATGAGTGAGACTGCTGCCACCATCCAAAATAATAAACGATTTGCTGCCATTATTCTTGCCTGTTATTACAAAGAAAAAAAAATCTCCTGTCTGAAATTGATTATGCAATCCCTTACAGGCTAAAGGATTTGAATCTTTAAGACAATCCCGGCCTGATGTCAAGAAGATATACACGGCCTGTCCCCCCATTGCGCCAACAAGCTCACGGTTTTCCGAATTGGAACAAGATCAAACCATGCATGAATAATGACACAAATATCAACTCATCCAATGGAAATTACCCAAAAATTTCAATAAAAGATTTCCTTGGCATTCATCCGAACTCATGATACGTATGCAGGGTAATGAATAAGATAATCAACTGCATGGTTTTTACAAGACAAGTCATTTTAAAAAAAGCAGACAATATGATATCAGGCCTGAAATATTCACACCGTATTCAGACAAAAGAACCAGCCATTGCATGTTCTGCTTTTTTTCAATTTCCGGTAACATGAGCCAAAAATAACCCAATGGAAAAATCAACCCCTTCTGAAAAAAGTACGAATCTTATTGCCGATTGGCAAACCCTGCAAAGGATATTCATTCGACCGGAAAATGACGCGACCCAGGCGACATTATTGAAATATATGGATCAGATTCTTTTCGGACTTCAGGATTTTCTTAAAAATAATGTTGGAATTACAGAAGAAATCAGCCTCAAGGAGCTGTCCGACAACTACAAGGAAACCAGAATCAGTAGAAATCCAGAAAAAAAACTGGCTGATGTTATCACGGATCTGATCAAAAATATCGCTCCACATGCTGTCAATGTTGCTTCACCCTACTTTATCGGTCATATGACCTCTGCAATTCCGTTTTTTATGGTTCATCTGAAAACGATTGTGGCCGCACTGAACCAGAATGTTGTCAAACTGGAAACCTCCAAGGTGGTTTCCATCATCGAAAAACAGGTGCTGGCAAAAATTCACCGGCTTATTTATAATGAACCAGACCAATTTTATGATACCCATGTCCAGAGTACAAATACAACATTGGGTGCTTTTGTTGAAGGTGGAACCGCTGCAAACCTGACGGCTTTATGGGTGGCCAGAAATTCTGCGCTCTCCCCTCGAAACCGGTTTTCAGGCGTTGAAAAAGAAGGACTCTCTGCTGCCTATACGGAATACGGCATTAAAAGCAGTGTCATTCTTGTTTCACGTCGTGGGCACTACTCTCTTCGTAAGGCCGGCGGCATCCTTGGAATCGGGAACCAGAATATCATTCCGATCAATGTGGACGACAATCAAAGAATTGATATCAACTGCCTTCAGCAGACCATCCGGGAAATCAAAAAAAAGGGTTCCATCAAAATTCTCACCATTATCGGTATTGCAGGAGCCACGGAAACAGGGAGCATCGATCCTCTGCGAACACTGGGTGAAATCTGCCGGGAAAATAAAATCCATTATCATGTTGACGCAGCCTGGGGTGGCCCTGTTTTGATGTCAGACAAGTACCGGCACTATCTGGACGGTATCGAACTGGCCGATTCCGTCACAATAGACGGACACAAACAATTTTATATGACCATGGGCTGCGGAATGGTTTATTTTAAAAACCCGCGAATCATGGATACCATTGCCTATCATGCCAATTATGTAAACCGGCCCGGGTCCGTAGACCTCGGGATCAAATCGCTTTCCGGGTCAAGAGAAGCAACATCACTGATCCTGGACAGTGCATTAAAAATTATGGGGACAAATGGTTATGCCCTGCTGCTCGAGCATGGTGTTGAAACCGCCAAAGCATTTGCCGAAGAAATTCAAAGAAGAGAAAACTTTGAACTGATAACCAGGCCGACATTAAATATTCTGACCTATCGCGTCTGCCCGGCAGGCATGCAGAAAACGCTTGCAACAGGAGACTCTGATCAGAAAAAAGGAATCAATAAAAAATTGAATGCAATCAACAGAGCTGTCCAGAGGATTCAGAGAGAATCAGGATTAAGCTTTGTTTCAAGGACAACCCTCTACCTGAATAATACACCGGACGGAGAAGTGGTCGTTCTTCGCTGCGCAATCATGAATCCCATGACGGACATGAAAATACTCAACAATATCCTTGATGAACAGGAAGAAATCTATCGCAGCCGGTTTACACCGGAATTATAGACCAGGCGAAATCAGAGACAAGATGGACTCGGAGTGTAATCAAAACAGATTAATACAGATTAAGGAGCGTCAAAAATGAAATCTTCAAATGCAGTAATAAAAACAGTTTGCTTGGCCTCTATTCTTAGTTTTCTGTTGCTCTCATTCAATATCCGGACAGGTGATGCTCAGTCCATTCAAGGAAGTGCCAACAGAAAAATTGTCAGTGGTTTTGCAGAAGATGTGGGTTCCGAAAAAAAAGAAAGCGTGTTAATCAAAACCGTTCCAAAAGGGAAAACATTCATCCTTACCGATATCGTAGCAGACAGGGCCTATGGAACCTTCAGTTTTAAAATTTCCAATAAAATCAGCTTGAGTATCAATATCAAAGAATATTCAGTGGATGAAAGTCCTTCCTGGCATTTCTACTCCGGCATCCCGTTTAAATCAGGCGAGCAGATTATCATCAAAAAGGTTGAGGGCCGTGGTAATGTATTCGTATCCGGATATCTCATCAATGAATAGGATATTGCAGACGGAAAAAATTATTTTTTGGTTTTTTCAGGTACTGCAATTTCGATCAGCTCCACCTCAAAAATAACCGTGCTGTTCGGGCCGATGATTCCTCCTACTCCTGAGTACCGGGGTCCATATGCCAGGTGAGCAGGAAGGAAGATCCGGAACTTACCTCCGGCCTTCATTTTCAGCAATGCTTCCGACCATCCGGGGAGTACTTCTTTTACACGCACCTTGGTGGGGCCGCCACGCTTGTAGGAACTATCAAACTCCTTCCCATCGATCAATAAACCCCGATAATGAACCACTACCTCATCATCCTCTTTCGGAAACACTCCTGTGCCTTCCTTGATGATCTGATACTGAAGGCCGCTCTGGGTAACAATAACACCTTCCTTGTTACGGTTTTTCTTTAAAAAAGCCTCTCCTTCTTTCAGGTTTTTGGCAGAAATCGCCATTATCTTTTCTTTCTGTTTTTCCTTAACGCTTTCGGAAATCTCTTTTTGTACTTCAGCAATCTGTTCTTTTGACAATTTCGATGGTTTGTCCTGATAACAATCCTGAGCGCCCAGGATAAAGGCATCAAAATCGATTTTGACATCCAGTTTCTTTAATGCCGTAATCACGTCCTTTCCCATGGTATAGCTGAACTTCTGGGCTGTTGTCTCCAGTGCCGGATTCTTTTTAGTTGCTTCCGCTTCAACATGGATTGGGGCAGCCAGCAAAATGGGTATGGATAAAATAAAAATCAATAATCTATTCATCAGAGAGTTCCTCAATCAATCTTTATAATTTTTTAGAATATTCTTTCATCACAAGTTTCATATCCTCCCATACATCCCGCTTCCTGGTTTCATCTGCAAGCAATAAGGAGGGATGATAGGTCGGCATAACCTTGATACGGTTGTTATATGAATGAAACCGTCCTCTCAGCGCAGCAAGAGGCTCCGCAGTATTCAGAATTGCCTGAGCCGATACTTGACCCAGTGCACAGAGGATGTCCGGTTGAACCGCCTGAATCTGGCGATGCAGCAAAGGAAGGCAGGCGGTAATCTCCTCCTGCGCAGGCTCTCTCATTCCAGGAAGACTGCATTTGATCACATTGCACAGGTAAACATTCTCCCTTGTAAATCCCATCGCGTAAATGATTTTTGTTAAAAGATCACCGGCCTTACCCACAAAAGGAAGTCCCTGTTCTCCATCTTCAGTATCCGGATAATCTCCGATCAACATCAATTTTGCTTTCGGGTCACCGCTGCCGAATACAACCTTCCTTCTGCCGGCGGAAAGATGACAACGGCAGCATTCCATAGCGGTCTTTTCGATCTGGCCGATTGTTTCAATTTGTAATCGTCTGCCGCGCCCCCACGCCTGCATCATTTCAACCGCCTGGGCAGAACAGTCAAATCCGTTACATCCCAGTGTGGATACAAACTGAAGATACTTGCGAATCTCATGGACAACAAGATGAGGATTGGCTGACAGGGTTACATCATCTTTCAGCATCAACGGTTACCCTTTCAGCAATATGATCCAGCAGGATATCTGCCACCTCATCTTTTCCCATGGTTGGAAATGATTCCTTTTTGCCGTCCGGGAAATAAAAGGTGACTGTATTGGTATCCAAACCAAACCCTGATTTTGAATTCCCGACAATATTGCCGACAATCATATCCAGATTTTTTCCCTGAAGTTTTTCCCGGGCATGGATATCCAGATCCTTTGTCTCGGCTGCAAATCCAACAAGGATCTGATTTGTTTTCCTTTTGCCAAGCTCCTTTAGAATATCCACATTTCGATCCAGTTGCAGAATCATTTTTTCATCCTTTTTCTTGATCTTATGTTCTGCCTGGATATCGGGTTTGTAATCCGCTACTGCTGCGACCTTGATGACAACATTTGATGTTTCCATATTGTCAAACATCGCATCCGCCATTTCATCAGCGGTTTTCACATGAACCATATGAACCCCGACAGGTACACGAAGTGAAGTGGGGCCTGAAACAAGTGTGACATCCGCCCCTCGATGCTCGGCTGCTTTTGCAATGGCATATCCCATTTTACCGGATGAATGATTGCTGATGAAACGGACCGGATCGATCGGTTCCATGGTTGGGCCGGCAGACACGAGAATTTTCTGATGCAGCAAATCCTTCCTGCAGAGCTGCTTTCCAAGTCTGTCTGCAATATATTCAGGACTTGGCAAACGACCAGCACCTGTCATACCACATGCAAGCTCGCCTGCATCCGGTTCAAGTATGATAAATCCGTCAGACTCCAGGATATCCATATTCCGGTGCGTGGCTCTGTTTTCATACATATTTGTATTCATCGCAGGGCAGATGATCCTGGGCGAAGTGACCGCCAGCATGAAAGTACTTAACGCATCATCGGCAATTCCATTTGCCAGCTTTCCAATCATATTGGCGGTTGCCGGAGCAATGACCACTGCATCACACTCCTGTGCCCAGGCAATATGCCGGATTGCGCCCTGGCTTTCCCCTTCAAACAGGCTGACACATACCGGATTTCCGGATAATGCCTCAAAAGTTACTTTTCCGATAAAGGCTTCTGCATTCCGGGTCATGATCACCTTCACCGAGGCGCCTTGTTTTACAATAATTCTTAATAATTCCGGAATTTTATAAGCAGAAATCCCGCCGCAGACACCCAGTATGATATTCTTACCTTGAAGAATGCCGGACATATACCTGACTCCACTTTGCAGAAAAAAACAAAAGACTGAACAGCTTGAATATTCAAAAAAAGATCATCTGTTTCGGCCTGTTGATGAAACTTGCTTGAAAAGTATAAAGTATACTGATTTAGATTCAGTATACTTTTCTATCACGAAAGTCAAATATCCGAAACCATGTTTTTATGGCCGACATATTTATCTGTTTCAGGTGTATCCAGATGTCTGCGACAACTTTAATCGTCCATCCTGCATTCACTGTCCCACTCCGGACAAGCTTTCTTCATTTCTGTCTCATATTTCTCCAGACACTCACCGCACTCCAGTTCAACATTCGGAACATCCCCATATTTTTCCATCATCTCTTCATGGGATAAATTCTGTACCGCACTGCATCCACACTGGGGGCAATTGGTTTTGATCCGAAACTTTTTTCTGGTCATGATGTTGACTCCTTTTCCATTTCACAATATGTAGATATTTAAAAAACAGGAATACACTCTTTCTACGATTTCTGTTTATATAATTCAATTTTTATGCCAAATAAAGGATATTTAATATTTTAAAATTAAATAGATAAAAATATTGATCCGGGATAGAACAATATATCCTGTAACCATCTTCCATTTACAAAAAAGGAGAATTTCAAAATGGGCCTGATAGCAAACCTGATATACATCATCGGCATTGGAGTGGTCATCATGATCGCCCTGAATATTATCAATATCGTTCAAGCCGGCAGTAAAAAACCAGATGGCCGGAAAATGGAGCAGATATTGGGGATGAAGCCGGAGAAAGCCACCTATGGTGATGTGGAAAGACTGTCACGAAGCGAAAAAATGCAACTTTTCTTTGCTGCCTCCACACCCGAACTCAATGAATTCAATGGTGAATACCAGGCAAAGCTGTTAAGCGGCGGCATTCTTGGAGGGTCTTCGGCATTTTTTACGCATCATGTATTTCCATACGGAAAATTGACACTGAACACAAAGTGGGTTGGGAAAGGATTTCAGAGCAC
>CAMBQS010000104.1 GCA_945870015.1 Desulfocicer vacuolatum DSM 3385 | reverse complement strand
ATGATATTCAAGGAAGTTTGGAATAATGGCCCATATACTCATTGTCGATGATGAACCCAAAATGAGAATTCTTCTTTCTATGATGCTGGAAAGAAAAGGATACCGGATTGACCAGGCAACCGATGGAAAGGACGCCTTGAAAAAGCTTTCCCTTTCTGCATATGACCTTGTGATCTCCGATATCAAGATGCCGGAGATGGATGGAAGGGAATTGATAACCCGGATGAGACAACAGGATATTGTTACGCCTGTTGTGTTTATCACAGCATTTGCGACCATTGATTCCGCCGTTGAGATGATGCGCCAGGGCGCAGCCGATTATGTCACCAAACCCTTTGATGAGTCAAAAATCCGGATCACGGTGGAACGGGCCTTGAATTTTTCCCGCCTGGTAACCGAGAATCGTGAAATGAAACTGGAGCTTGAGGAAACTCAGGGACACCGGCAGTTGATCTACAGATCGAGCTGCATGGGGGATATTGTGAACCTGGTGAAAAATGTGGCTTCTGTCGATTCCGCCGTCCTGATACTCGGAGAATCCGGTACCGGCAAAGAGCTTATCGCAAGACAGATCCATTCCCAGAGTACCAGGAGCAGCAAGCGGTTTGTACCGGTCAATTGCGCTGCCATTTCATCCAACCTGGTGGAATCAGAATTGTTTGGATATGAAAAAGGCTCATTTACAGGCGCAGAATCCCGAAGAAGGGGTAAATTTGAATATGCCACCGGCGGTACCCTTTTTCTGGATGAAATCGGAGATATGCCCCTGGATTCCCAGGGGAAACTCTTGAGAGCCCTTCAGGAAAAAAAGTTTCAGCGGGTGGGCGGCAATGAAGAAATCCCTGTGGATGTCAGGGTGATCTGTGCCACCAACAGAAATCTGGAAACCATGGTCCAGGAGAACAAATTCCGTCAGGATCTTTTTTACCGGATCAATGTATTTCCTATTTTGATACCGCCTCTTCGGGAAAGAAATGAGGATATCGTTCCTTTGGCCGAGTATCTGATCAAAACCTTCCCCTTTGGAAAAGAGCATGTCATCAGCGATGATGCCAGTAAGAAGCTTAAAGAATATACGTGGCCGGGGAATGTACGTGAACTGGCCAATGTGATTGAACGATGTCTGATTTTAACACGGGACACAAAAAAAATTACCTCGGATACAATTTCCTTTTTAAAACCCGCCACACCGGCAGCGGGGGGTCCGGAGGTTGTCAAATTACCACCCGGAGGGGTTCCGCTTCATCAGGTCCAGTTCAGTCTGGTCAGACAGGCCCTGCAGGCAGCCGGCAACAACCAGACAACGGCGGCAAAGCTTTTGGGGTTAAGCCGGTCCAAGCTCAGGGTAATCATTAAAAATATAGATGGTGATCAATAAATGGCATTCAGAACCTACATCAAAATTGTGATCATGATCCTTATGACGGTGACATCCGTCTATCCGGTGAATGCCTCGGATACCATGCTGATGTTTGTCGGAGAGGATCTTGATGTCCTTTCCATCGCCTCCAGAAAGGAAGAAGCCGCCTGGAGCGCACCGGCCATTGCCAAGGTGATCACATTGAAAGACATCCAGGAATCCGGTGCTCAGACCATTTCCGAAGCCCTGGACGGAACTGCAGGCTTTCATGTGGAAACAACCCAAGATGGATCAATTCCCTATTTAAGAGGAATCCCAAATTCAGCCCTGGTATTGTTTGATACGGTTCCCATGATGTCCGGGGCTGATAAATCCAATCATTTCATGGATTATGAAACATCCCTTGCATCTGTAAAACGGATTGAAATTATAAGGGGGGCTGGGTCGGTTCTGTGGGGGCCGGACGCCTTTGCCGGTGTTGTGAATGCCGTACCGTTTACCGGAAAGGATTTTTCAGGAATAGAGACTGGCGTCGCTCTGTCTTCTGCAGATCAGGGCAAACAGGCATACCTCCGACATGGAAAAGACAATGGGGACTGGGCCTCCTTTTTTTCTCTTTCCGCTCGTCAGACCACGGAAGATGATTCAGATATCAATGTGCTTCGGTTCTGGAATGACGGTCTTACGCCATCTCCAGTCGATGAACGGTTTGGACACAGTACGCCGGATGACTCCCACTATCTGGAGTTGTACGGTAATGTTTCAGTTTCAGACTGGCTTGTTTTTTCGGCAAAATTGTCGGACAGCCGCAAGGCTTTCCCCGTAACCGACTGGGAACGTGAACATACCTGGGAAGAAGAGAAAGTTTACAATACAAAACTGTTCAAGCTGGAGGCAAAAAAAGAGATCGGCATTGACTCGGGTATCCGATTTACAGGTTACTACTCAGACGTAGAACTCGAAAAGTCAGTGATTGACCGTCAGTTTGACCAGGAGGAATATTCCGTGTTCGGTGAGCTGATTTATGAACGCTCTCTTTTCTCTTCCGATGCGTTGTTGACTGTGGGAACGTCCTATAAAGAAGATCATTATGATGATATCCTGGTATGGAATAGTTTTTTCCCGGGATACCTGGCGTCCGAGAATCTTTATTTTCTTCCGCCCTTTTCCCAAAAAGACTATGACAACAGTTTGTTTTCCTTCTTCAGCCAATACCGGCACAAAATAGAGAACATTGAATTCTGGGCTGGTTTGAGGAACGACAATCATAAAAAATTTCAGGATAAAATCAGTTTCAGTTCAGGTGCGGCATGGTCGATATCTCCTGAATTCATCCTCAAGGCCAGTTATGGTTCAGGTTATCGAACACCCTTTGCCAAACAGCTTGACGAAAACACGGAAAGCCGGCTTGAGCAGATTAAAAATTTCAATCTCCAGCTCCAGTACAAACCTAACAAACAGAATCTGTTTTCCCTGACAGCATTCCGGAACGATATTGATGATCACGTAGTAGGAGACCGGTATGAAGGAGCCGGAGTTTCTTTGCCGAATCGCCAGACCATTGATGGAATCGAATTGGAATGGGAATTTGAAGCAACAGACAATTTATCTTTTTCCGGGAATGCCACTTTTTTAAGCAATGATGGACCGGATGAGGTTTTTCTCTTCAATGATTATACCTATTTTGATGATGATGGGAACGAACAAAAACATTACGAGAGACTGACTCACCGTTATGATACCGGATCGGATACTATCCTTAATTTAAGCGGGATTTGGAAAATAACGGAGAATATCAAGCTGATCCCGCAGATCAAATATTTTTCCGATCGTGAGCTGTACTATTCCGTAGGCAATGAAACCCGTCACTATCCCGAGGCATGGTTGTGCAATCTGCGACTCCGCATGAATGTGATCAAATTCTGTGACATCGACCTGTTTGTCAATAACATTTTCAATAACCGTTTTGAAACCTTTGATGTGGCTTCCGGCCACAACAGCGATTCCCTTAGCGCCGGAGTCATCTTTAGATATAAATGGTAGAATTTAATCCTATTTTTTAAAAATTTGTTACAATGGATTTTAAGTCTTTCAGGCGTTCAAAAAGGCCTTTTTTTGGTTTTTCCCCCCTGTATTTTATTGTCCGGCCGGGATTGCCCACAACAACTGCATAGGGGTCAACGTCCTTTGTCACCACCGTTCCGGCACCGATAACAGCGCCTTCACCTATGGTGACGCCTTCCAGTATAACAGATGAGGCACCGATCCAGACATCCCTTTCAATGGTGATGGTGCCGTATGTCAACTCCTGGCGCTGGATCGGCGTGGATCGGTCATGATATTTGTGGCCGGCGCTGAGGATACAGGTATTGGCTCCGATCAAGACATAATCTTTGATTATCAGCCCGCCTTCCCCGGAAAAATAACCGCCTGAATTAATTAATACAAAATTCCCGATTCTTATGTCTGCATGATGACTCGCGTTCATATCACCCAGAACGAAACGGTTTCTGGGATATATCATGGAATCGCTTCCAATGCACATTCCCCTGCGATCATGAGATTTATTTACGATTCGGATTTCAATGTCTTCTGAAATGGTTGAATTTTCACCAACAGAGTCTATCCCATCCATATGGTATTCATATTTCAAAATAAAAATTCCTCATTATGTTACAGTTTCCATAAAGCCCAATCTATTGCATGGATCTGTCCTATGATATAAAATCGACATCAATCAGGCTGTCTTTGATCACGACATAGCCTAGGCTATATTTTAAATCATCATTTGCCAGTTCAACGACACAAACATCATGCACCCAGTGATGAGGGTTGTGATTTAGCAGATTGCCTTCTGCCACTGCAACGGAAACAGAATACTTTCCGTTTCTAATGTGGGGAAAATCAAATCCGATTTTGCATACCAGCTCATCCCCCTGTTTAAGGACAGGTATTTGGTAGTCACAGACAAAAGAGGTGATTGAAAATATGATATTCCCCAGTTGATCCGCCACACTGATACCGATACCCGGATTCTCAAGAGATTCCTTTACTTTTAAGCGGAAATTAAAGACAATCGGTTCACCGCCTTTTAGAAGATTGACTTTTTCATAGGTGTCTTTATGAACCATTGCAATATTTACGATCTCAGCCCCTCCTTCACCAAAGGAAGCACACTGGCTGATATCCTCCCATTGGATGCTCCGGTCTTCCTGACCTTTGACACTTTTTCGGGCAACATTCAAGCAGGCAGGTTCTATCTTTTCCAAGGCCTGAGATGTCTTTGTTTCAAACCCGTAAGACATATATGAAATATATTTTTTAACCACTTCTTTTGGATGGCCCTGTTCAAAAACATGACCGTCTTTCAGCCAGTACACATAATCACAGAAATTGGTAACCGTTCCCTGGTCATGGGTGACAAAAAGGACTGTTTTTCCGCTGTTTTTAAAATCCCGCATGCGGCGGTAACATTTTTGCTGAAACCGGATATCCCCAACACTTAATGCTTCATCAACAATAAGGAGATCAGGATTGACCTGAACGGCAACAGAAAATGCCAGCCTGACAAACATACCGCTGGAATACATTTTTACTTTTTGGTGAATAAACTTGCCAATATCCGCAAATGCCAGGATACTGTCTATCTTTTCATCCATCTCATCCTGGGTAAATCCCAAAACAGCACCATTGAAGTATACATTTTCAAGCCCTGTCAGATCCGGATTAAAGCCGGCCCCGAGTTCCAGCAACGAGGAGACAGTTCCATTGACAGAGTATCGACCGGTCGATGGCGTCAGGACACCGGTTAAAATTTTAAGCAGGGTTGATTTTCCGGCACCGTTCTGGCCTATAATTCCAATGGTTTTTCCTTTTTCGATTTCAAAGGAGATATCTTTAAGCGCATAGAATTCTTCGTGATATGTTTTTCTGAAAAGATGAAAGGTTTCTTTCAGCCTGTCTGACGGGGAACGGTATAATTTATATACTTTTGAAAGGTTTTCTATTTTAACAACGATTTCCGGCATGAATTTCCTTTTTTATAAGACATCCGCGAAATGGGGTCTGAGTCTTTTAAATACAAATGCGCCAACCACCATAAAGGCAAAAGTGATTCCCCAAAAGTACAGTGTCAGTAGGAAATGTTCAAAAAACCAGACCTTATAAATAAAGGTTTCTCTATACCCCTGGATCAGATAAAAAAATGGGTTCAATTTTAATAGGAAATAAAATTTTTCCGGTAGCATTTTGTAGGACCAGATAATGGGCGTCCCCCAGAAAAATAATTGAATCAGAACTTCAATAATATGACCAATATCCCTTGCAAAAAGCTGGACGGAAGATGAAAACCAGGAAATGGCAAGGGTGAGAATGATGGCACAGAACATATAATAAAATACCTGAAGCCAGTGGAAAGAAGGTTCCTGTCCATAAGATACTGCAACAATGGACAGGACGATTATAAAAAATAAATGAATAATGGAATTTGTCAGTATTTTAATCAATGGAATAATGCCTGGTCTGAAGTTGATGTTTTTAATTAAAAAGGAATATTCAAGCAGACTCTGCGTGGATCCCATGATATTGTCCGAGATAAAAAACCAGGGAACAATCCCTATGATCAGCCACATGGTAAAAGGCACCTCATTATCGACAGACCCGGTTCTCAGGCCATAAGTGAATGCGAACCACATGACGGCAACAACCGCCAGGGGTTTTAGAAATGCCCAGGGAAGACCAATATAAGATCCTAAATATCTGTTTTTAAAATCTCTTTTCGTCAACTGAGCCACCAGGAATCGATTTTGCCAGATGGCGAGAAGAAACTGAATAAAACTTTTCACTGATCGTCTACCTTTGCCTTTCATGAAGTTCGTTCAGGCTGCGGTTGAAATTATCGTTTTTAAAATCAATGAGTCCAAGCACGATATTCCTGAATTTTAAAATTTTATTTTTTTCATAACATATTATTCTAATCAGCTCTTTTATAAAGCTCAATAATTCATAGCGGTAGAACTTTGGAAAATCTTTTCTGTAAAGCCATGCCACGTGAAACCGGTTGCGCGTGATAAAATAGCGCCTGACAGGATTGTAATGCGGACAATAGCCGATTATATGCTTTTTTTTGTCCCCCATATGATGATCAATTAATGCGTGATTGGCCTGAATCACTTTATATTTATTCTTTTTTAATCGCATGCAGTATTCATGATCCACCTGATCAATAAACAGTTTCTCCATAAAAGGCCCTGTTTTTTCATAGGCCTGAAGATTTAAAAGGCTACCTGAGGTGATAGTGACCAGCATTTCATTAAAATAGAGTCCTTTTTTTTCAACATATACATCCCGCAGTGCATACCGGCAGGCAATCATGCCGATTTCATTTTTATGATATTGCTTCAAGCAGGGGGCCATTATTGCGATAATGTTCTCCGATACACGCGTATCCTGATCCATTGTCAGCAGCCATTTATACCCGGCAGCGACGGCCATGCGGGCGGCAAGATTTAATGCAGCGCCAATACCATGGTTGCCGTTCAGTGAGACATAAGTTGAATTTTCTATCTTTCCGATTGCGGACAATCTGGTTTCATCAGGAGGATCGCTGTTATCCACCGCATATAATTGATCAATATAAGGATGATAGGTACTTATGTTTCCGGATACGGTTTGGTCCGGATTGTATAAAACAACCACTGCGGCAACAGACTGACGATCTATTGTGCCATGGTCTGTTTGAATAGTGCTGCTCCTATTTTCATTAATAAAGTAAACATTAACTTCTATTAAAAACACACGGGAAAGTCAATAAACAATAAGGGATTTAAAAACCCTGTCCTTGACTTCAGGGGAAACTTTGGATAAATATACGCAAAAATTAAAAAAAGAACCCAAAATGAAAATAGACCAACTGACCAACATTAAAAGTTTAAATGAACCATTGGGATGGATGGGCCATCTGCCTTTTGCAAAATTTATCATTGAAACCCTTCGCCCCACAATATTCGTAGAGCTTGGTACCCATACCGGGAACAGTTATTTTGCATTCTGCCAGTCTGCCGTCGAGTGCGGCCTGGATTGTTCTTTTTATGCAGTGGACACCTGGAAAGGAGACGATCATTCCGAACTCTATAATGATGAAGTGTTTGAAATGGTTAGGGAACATAATGCCGCAAATTATTCTAATATCTCCACATTAAAAAGAATGACATTTGATGAGGCATTGAATGATTTTCCCGACGCAAGCATCAATCTTTTGCACATTGATGGGTTTCACTCCTACGAGGCCGTCGGTCATGATTTTAATACATGGGCGTCAAAGGTCAAACCGGATGGGGTTGTATTGTTCCATGATATTTGTGAAAAAACAAAGGAATTCGGTGTATGGCGCTTATGGGAAGAACTCAAACAACATTATTCCACCATGGAATTTCATCATTCCCATGGTCTAGGCGTTTTGTTTATGTCGGACTATACTCTGGAAAAGCTTATCCATGCGATTGATTCCCTGATCAACATCCACCATCATTCCTCCTGTTTTTTTGAGCTGGCCTCATTGATGGTTTTTGAAAAACATGTCTCGCAAAAAAAAACCAATCTGGTCAATACCCTTACCCTTGAAACTCAGAAACTCACCCGGATCAACAAGAATATCAGTGCCAAACTGGATCGGAAAAGCTGGGAAGCAGAGACCTATTTAAATAATTATCAAACCATCATTGATTCCACGAGCTGGAAAATAACCGCCCCGATTCGTTTTGTCCTGAATTATGTGAACCGATTGAGAAGCACCTTGATTTTAATCCTTGGCTTTTTCAAAAGCCGGGGTATTTTCCCCATTTGCCTGAATACGGTTACAACCATAAAGCAGTCAGGATTGAGGGGATTCATCAGGAAGATGAATCAAAGACTTAAGGGGGCAAATAAAATAGAGGCAGAATATCAGAAATGGATACAGAACTATGATGAGTTTTCCCAAAGTCGAAAATCAGCCATACAAAGTGCCTGTAAGGGTCTGGAGAAAAACCCGCTGATATCCGTCCTGCTTCCCTGTTACAATCCTGAAATCGATTTTTTCTGCAAGGCCATACATTCCGTCATGGATCAGGTCTACGAGAACTGGGAGCTTTGTATCGCCGACGACCACTCAACCGATCCGATGGTCCGGGAAACCCTTGAGGCCTATTTAAAAAAAGACCCAAGAATCAAAGTCATCTTTCGAAAGGAAAACGGTCATATTTCAGAATGCAGCAATTCTGCATTGACAATTGCCAAGGGTGAATATACGGCGCTGTTAGACCATGATGATACCCTGCATCCGGAGGCGTTGTACTGGGTGGCAAAACAGATCAACGATACCCCTGACGCTGTTCTGATCTATACGGATGAAGACAAACTGGATGAATATGGCGTTCGCAGAGACCCGCATTTCAAACCTAATTTTAATTATGAACTGTTTCTTTCCCAGAACCAAATCTGCCATTTAGGGGTCTATAAAACCAGTGTGATAAAAGATCTTCAGGGTTTTCGCAAAGGATTCGAAGGCGCTCAGGACTGGGATCTGGCCTTGAGGGTAATGGAAACATGCGGGCCGGAAAAAATTCATCATATCCCGCGTATCCTTTATCATTGGCGGATATCAACGAACAGCACGGCCAATGGTATTCAGGCAAAGCCCTATGCTGTAAAAGCCCAGATTCATGCCTTGATGGACCATTTGAACCGTTCTGGAATTTATGTGCCTGAGCCTTCTGTTGAAAAGACGCCCCACGGATTCCGGGTCAATTTTCCGGTCCCCAGCCCAAGACCCCTGGTCACCATCATCATTCCGACCAAAAATGGGTTTAATCTCTTAAAGAACTGCATTGACAGCATCATTGAGAAAACGACTTACGGGTACTATGAAATTTTAATTGTCGACAATGGAAGCGATGAAAAGGAAACGCTCGAATACCTGGCAAACCTGGCAGATACCCATCAAAACATTATTGTCCACAGGGATGAGCGAGAATTCAATTTTTCCGCTTTGAACAACGGGGCCGCTCAACTGGCCAACGGCGACTATCTCTGCCTGTTGAACAATGATATCACCATCATTACCTCCCAATGGCTGGATGAGATGGTTTCATTGGCCGGCCGCAGGAATGTCGGCGCAGTCGGTGCAAAACTCTATTATCCGAATGATACGGTTCAGCATGCCGGGGTCATTCTGGGAATCGGCGGAGTT
>CAMBQS010000103.1 GCA_945870015.1 Desulfocicer vacuolatum DSM 3385 | reverse complement strand
GTCGGACAGGTATTCTCCTGTTTCCCGGAATCCTTTTTCTCCGACATAAAGCTCCAGCCAGTGAATGCTTTTTTTTCCGCCAAAGCTTGCCTGCACAGCTTGATCAATGACAAGGCGCGTGGCTTTCCAGATATCCGGGCCGATTCCGTCACCTTCTATATAGGGGATCACCGGATGATCCGGGACATTCAGGGTTCCATCATTATTTTTTGTGATCAGATTTTCCTGGGTCATGATTGTATTTCCTTTCGTAATCTTTTGTCGAAAATTAAGTTCTCAGTTTGGAACGTTGCCGGAAAACCTCATACAGGATAATTGCTCCGGCGGCGGATGCGTTCAGAGACGTAACCGGGCCGCACAGCGGGATGGAAACCAGCAGGTCACAGTTTTTTTGAACAAGCGGGCGGATGCCTTTTCCCTCGCTTCCGATCACGACCACTGTGGGAAACGCAATCTCCGTTGAAAAAAGTGAGGTTTTCGCATGGGCGGCTGTTCCCAGAATCCAGAATCCATTTTTTTTCAGGGTTTGAATAGTCTGGACCAGATTTGTTACCTGACAGATTCCGGCATGCTCCAGCGCACCGGCGGAAGCTTTGGAAACAGCCGGTGTCGGAGAGGCTGCCCGGTCTTTGGGAATGATAATCCCGTCCGCTCCGGCGCATAATGCAGTCCGGACAAGCGCACCCAGGTTCTGAGGGTCGAGAACGCTGTCAATCATCAGCAGAAACGAATTTTTGGTTGTCTTCCCGGGGCCGGGAATGATTTCAGACAGATCTATAAAAGGATAGAGGCTGACTGCTGCTCCAATTCCCTGATGAAATTCCGCATTGCATTTTGCGGTCAGGGCGGCGTGTGAGATCCATTGGATCGGGATGTTGAGTTTTCCGGCCAGCTCCATTACCGGCGTAAGGCGGACATTGTGTTTGTCCTGAACAAGGTATAGCGCATGAAATTTCCGTCTTCCTGCCTGGAGCGCTTCCAGGACAGGATGGATTCCATAGAGAGTCTCGGTCTGTTTGTCGGATGTTTTTTTCAAGGCTGCCGGATCTATTTCTCGTTGTATGAATCCTGACCCATAGTAATCAGGAAGTTTGATATTGATGGATTATCTGAAAGAGCTCCTGTTTTGCTTTTTCAAGCCGGTCGTTCACGACAATATGCCGGTACAGATTTTTCCGGTCAATCTCCTTTTTGGCATTCTGCAATCGTTTTTCAATCACCTCATCAGAATCGGTTCCTCTGAGGCGAAGCCTCTGGTTGAGTTTTTCCAAGGATGGCGGCATGATAAAGATGGTAATTGCATCAGGATACTGTTTAATGATCTTTATGGTGCCTTGAACATCGATATCCAGAAGGACATCCGAACCGGAGATCAGTATGTTATCCAGGAACCGGCTGGATGTGCCATAGTAGTTATCGTGAACCTTTGCCCATTCAGCCCATGAGCCTTCCTGAATTCCGTTTATAAACTCCTCCTCTGTAATAAAATAATAGTCGACACCATCCTTTTCACCCAATCTGGGCATCCTGGTAGTGTGAGATATGGAGTATCGGATGGCTGGAAAACTTTTCAGAATTTCTTGACAGAGTGTTGTTTTCCCGGCTCCGGATGGAGCGGACAGGATAAAGAGTCTGCCGGAGGAGGACTGTTTGGATTCCGGCTGTTTTTTTTTCAATCGTGCTTCCGGATGGCTCATGTTTTTTCAACATCCTTCAGCGTATCGAAACGTTGGGATATGGTTTCCGCCTGTATTGCCGACAGGACAACATGGTTGCTGTCCATGATGATAATGGAGCGTGTACGGCGGCCGTGTGTGGCATCTACCAGACGTTTTTCTTCTTTGGCTTCATCCTTGAGCCTTTTCATGGGGGCGGAATTCGGGGAAACAATGGTTACAACCCGTTCTGCGACCACGCTGCTCCCGAAACCGATGTTTAACAGTGTATAATCCATAATCCCCTATTCCTTTTTTATTCGAGCCAATTTCAAAAGTCTGTTGTTGTGTAGTTCCGGCGAAAGCCGGACACGAAGTAAAGCGTAAAGTTATCCAGTATTTTCGGTTTTTTTCTGGACATCGGCTTTCGCCGGTGTGACGCTTTTCAATCGTTTTGAAATTGGCTCATTCTACATTTTGAACCTGTTCGCGTATTTTTTCAAGCTCTGATTTAACAGCGACAATGGTATGGGCGATCTCTGTTTTGACTGATTTGGCTCCCATGGTATTGAATTCCCTGTTAAATTCCTGTAACAGAAAATTGAGTTTTCTTCCGGCGGATTCCGGACCAGCCAGAATTTCACGGAACTGTTTTACATGACTTCTGGACCGGACAATCTCTTCAGAGATATCGCTTCTGTCTGCCAGAAAAGCCGCTTCCTGGGAGATCCTTGCCATATCGATCTCAACGATTCCTTTGGTTAATGCCATAATCCGTTCTTCCAGCCGCTGTTTATAAACCGGGATCAGATTTTCAGAGAGGTCTTCAATCTCCTGAATGGATTGTTCAATACCATTCAGACGTTCAAGAAAATCTTTTTCCAGAAAGGCACCTTCCTTTTCACGCATTTTTTTCAGGTTTGCAACAGCCTCATCCAGGCAACCCTGAATGATTGGCCAGTCGCACTCAAAATTTTTTTCCGTTTCCGCCGGCCGGATGATTCCCATGGAACCGGCGATCAGTTCCAGTCTGATCTCTTCTTTTATCCCCAGCAGGTTTTTCAGGTCCGAAAGAGCCTGATAATAGGCCTGGGCTTTTGGTTTGTCAATTTCATAAGAGAATGCATTTTCAGATTCATCTTTTACCCGGACCTGTATCTCAATTCGGCCACGGCCGATCTGACTGGAAATCCGCTCCTTGATCCGGCTCTCCAGTGATTCATATCCATGGGGAGTCCGGAGAGAGATATCCAGATATTTGCTGTTGTAAGAGCGGATTTCAACGGTTACCGTACTATCGTTTTCTGTTTTTTCCGATCTCGCATACGCGGTCATGCTGCTGATCATTTTTTTCCCCCTTTTGTTTCCATCCTGAGCCGGTCACGAATTTTTTCAAGAAATGTTTTCATGGTTTGATCCGCATAGTCCGGATAGGTCCAGGGAAGCGGCTGAAAGCATCCGTTCTGAAAAATCAATGTTAAATCTGCATAAATGCCTTTGCCGATATGAATTCTGTGGGTATAATTTTTCCCGGTAGCCAGTACAAAGCGTTCCAGCAGCAAATAACCTGGATCGATATTGATGGTACGCTTCTGATCTCGGGTATATTTGAGTTCAATTCTGTTTGTGATGATTTTGATATCCGGTAGAGCATCCTGTTGTATGGGGGTTTTAAAAACCATCATCCTTCTGAACAGCGGCCCCCCCATTTCCGTTTCATAATAACGGGTATAATCAAAAGAAAACCATGGGCTGACCACCTCAATTTCGCCAAATTCTTTTAATAGATCACAGGCGGCCTCCCTGAACTGCTGTTTTTCTCCGGTAAACAGCCCAATGACCAGTTTGGCAGGGTCAGGCGGCTGGGGCAGGCTCATTTTTTTTTAACCGGTTCATTCTGTTATTGGAATCGCTTGTTTCAATCATGAGATCAACAGATGAAATGTGATACGAGGGGAGATCACTCAGCAATGGGTTTTGCCTCGTCAATCAACATGATGGGTATATCTTCTTTGATCTCATATAAGAGTTTGCAACGATCACAGATCAATCCGTCTTTTGTTTCGTTCAGATAAATATCCCCTTTGCATTTGGGGCATGCAATGATATCCAGAAGCTCTTTGCTGATAGCCATTCCTGTTCTCCTTTTCCGGCTTCTATCTCTGAATATCCGAGAGAATTGAAAAATGTCCGGGATGCGTCTATATTATTTGTTGATTTTATCTCTCAGCCCTTGAGAGCACTTGAAAGTCACAACCCTTCTTGCAGGCAGGGTAAGATCATTCCCTGTTGCCGGATTTCTTCCCTTTCGTTCTTTTTTGTTGTTTACACAGAATTTGCCGAAACCGCTGATCATGACATCTTCCCCTTTTTGCAGGGGTTTTTTGATTTCTTCCAGCATGATTTCAATCAGTTCAACACATTTTTTTCTGGGGAAGCCGAATTTGTCCTGAATTGAGTCTACGATTTGCGCCTTTGTAAGTGTCATAGAGAATAACTCCTGTAAATGGAATAAAATGAATAATTTTATATTATTCCGGCAAATTAATTTTTACTTCTGTTTTTGTCAAGAAAATAGAGCCGGATTTATTGTTTTTTTATGTTTTTTCCGGCAGATAATACCTTGTTTGCTATTTTTGTTGTACTGTACCCTTCCAGCAATTGCACCAGACGAACCTGACCGCCATACGATTCCACCACATCCCGGCCAACAACCTGATCCGGTTTGTAATCCGCTCCTTTGACAAGAATATCCGGCCGCAGGCTGGAGATGAGTGACAGGGGAGTGTCTTCATCAAACAGAACCACCAGGTCAACACAGTCAAGGGCATTCAGAATCGCTGCCCGGTCTTGCTCTGATAATATCGGGCGCGCGTCACCTTTCAACCGTTTTACAGAGGCGTCTGTATTCAGGCCGATGATCAGGCGGTCTCCAAAGGATCGGGCCTGATGAAGCAGATTGATATGTCCTGGGTGAAGAAGATCAAAACATCCGTTTGTAAATACGATTTTTTTACCGGAGTTCCGCCATGCCTTGATCAGGATTTTAGCGCCCTCCAGGGTATGGGTGTTGATCGCTCCGGGTGTCTGCTGTTTTGAATTTTCCAGTTGCAGGGCGGAATCCAGTTCGGAAATGGTGATGGGCTGGGTTCCGATTTTACCCACAACAATACCGGCTGCTGTATTGGCAAGGGATGCTGCTTCCGGAAAGGACAAACCAGCCGCAACAGCCGCGGTAATCGTTGAAATCACCGTGTCCCCTGCTCCGGAGACATCATAAACCTCTCTGGCCACAGAGGGTATTGCAATCGCCTGTTCATCCGGCCCGGCAAGAAGCATTCCTTTGGGCCCGCGGGTTACAATCAGCCAGTTGATGTTCAGCCTTTCCCGGATAGAACGGCCAGCCTCCACCAGGGCGGTTTCTTCATTATGGGCATCTGTTCCTGCAACAAGTTTCAATTCAGATGTGTTGGGTGTGATTGCCGTTGCATCACGGTAACGCTCCCAGTCGGTTCCTTTTGGATCAACCAGAACAGGCAGGTTTTTTTCTCGGCATAATTCAATGATTTTTTTACATAAACCCGGAGCCTGAAAAATCCCTTTGCCGTAATCCGACAAAATGACTGCATGGTATTCTTCAATGTTTTTTTCTACTGCATGGAATAATTTTTCGGAAAGTGCAGGAGAAATCGGATCAGTGTTTTCCTCATCCAGGCGAATCAGTTGCTGGCCCTGGGCCATGATTCTGGTTTTGGTGATGGTAGACCGGGAATCATTTTCAATCAGTCTGTTGGTTATGTTTTTTTCTTCAAGGATTGTCCGGATGCGGTTGCCGGCCGGATCATCCCGGTAAATACCGGTAATGGTGGTTTGGCATCCCAGCCCGGAAAGATTGGCCGCCACATTGCCTGCTCCGCCCAGCACAAAAGATTTTTCCCGGACATGTACGATCGGCACAGGCCCTTCCGGAGAGATCCGGTTTACCTCCCCCCAGTGGTATTGGTCGAGCATGATATCTCCAACCACAAGAATACGCGTTCTGGAAAAGATATCAGGATCAAATTTCATACAGATGTTTTCCTCGGGGATCGTTATAGGTTGCTTTCGATGAAAGCAGCCCAATAGTGGAGAATAAAAATATGCGCTTCCTGTATTCTTGCGGTAACCTTGTGCTGAACCGTTATGGACAGACTCATCTTGTCTTTCAGCAGACCTCCGTTGTTTCCGAAAAGCCCGATGGTTTTCACTTTTTTCTGGCCGGCTGTTTCCGCTGCAAGAATCAGGTTTTTCGAGTTCCCGGATGTGGAGATGCAGATCAGGATATCTCCTTGGTTCCCAAGACCTTCCACCTGCCTGGAAAAAATCCTGTCAAATCCATAATCATTCCCGAGAGCGGTCAGGATGGAGGTATCGGTTGTCAGAGCGATTGCCGGATAGGACTTACGTTCCTTTTCAAATCTTCCGATCAGTTCAGCGGCAAAATGTTGTGAATCAGCGGCTGACCCGCCATTTCCCGCCACAAGAACTTTTTTCCCATTCCGTAAGGCAGTGGCCATCCATTCGCCTGCCTTTTCAATATCCGGCTGAATATCCCTGAGAGATTCAAAACACTGCATGTGATGTTGTAATAATGTAGAGAACATGGGCTATATATACCTTAATCAGAATAAAATACAAGTGTTTAAGTTAAAAAAAATAAAAATACAATTACAGTGCCGATTCTTCCAGAATCGCGGCGGACAATAATGGAATCATGATCTCATGGTGCCCGGTGATGGCATATCCCTTTCCGCCTTTTAAAACAGGACGGCTTACCACATTGACGCTGGGCCGGTAATGCTGAATCATGTCAAAGTTGGCTGTGGTGAAATCCTGGATATTGTTTTGCAGATTGCGTGCGATGGAAAGGGCTTTTAAAAAGATTTCCGGCATGATGACCGCACTTCCAAAATTGAGAACCACACCGCCGTCTCCTAATCTGGCTACGGTTGCGGCAAAGATCCTGAAATCCCGCAAAGAGGCCTCCCCGATGGCTGCACCGTCCGCACCCGGATGCTGATGAACAATATCCGTACCGATCGCCACATGGAGGGTATAGGGGATCTTCTGCCGGAAACAGCATGCAATGAGTGCGCGGTCTGCATAAGGGGCATTCTCCTTCAGCAGGGCAGCGCCGACAGACCAGCCAAAGCCGGTTTTGGTGGCCGCGGCTGTTTTCGCTGCCTGATTCACCAGTTCCGCCGTATCCGCGGCCATCCCAAAAGAACCGTCATCAAGCTGAGATGCCACATCCTCTGATGTGTGACCAAAACGGGCCAGCTCCGTGTCATGGATGGCAGCCGATCCGTTTGAGGCAACATGGGTGATCAGCCCTTTCTTCACCAGATCAATCAGAATCGGGCTGCATCCGGCCTTGATCACATGCCCTCCGATCATGGCAATAATGGGTTTTCCTTTTTTCCGGGCAAGGACAACCGCCTTTGCAATGGCTTTCAGGTCATTGGCTTTGAGGATCGACGGAAGTCCTTCCAGAAATGTTTTGACGGTCATTCCTGCCTTTGGCGGCACAGCCTCGGCACTGGTCTGGACCTTGGATGCACGCTGTTTTGCAGAATAGGTTTTGATACCGGTGAGGTTGATCTCTTCAAATGGATTCATGGGACATCCCTCTCTTCAATTGCCTTCCATAAATTTCAATATCGCTGCAACCAGACCGGGAATGGTAAACTCTTCGGCCGTAACATCCACATGGAATCCAAGATTTTCCGCTGTATCGCTGGTGATTGGGCCGATGCTTGCAATGGTGACATTTTTCATCAGGGTTTCAAATCGTTCGACTGGTATCAGGGCTTTGAAATTGGTTACGGTCGATGAACTGGTGAAAGTAATCATATCAATGGAATTGCTTTCAAGATTTTGGATCAGTTCATCCGTGTTTTCCGATACTGGGTTTGCCGTATAGGTAACAATCTCATCTACTGTTGCGCCCATTTTCGTAAGCTCGACCGGAAGAATGGGTCTTGCATCTTTTGCACGGGGGAGAAGAATTTTTTTCCCCTGCACAGGTTCTTTTTTAAATGCAGTGATCACCGATTCCGCCCGGTAGCTCTCCGGAACAATATCGCTGGTGATTCCGAATTGCCTCAACCTTGCGGATGTGGCCGGTCCAATGGTGGCGGTGCGGATATGCCCGAGGCACCGGACATCCCGTCCTTTTTCAAAAAGTCTGTCAAAGAAGAAGGCTACGCCGTTCACACTGGTGAAAACAAGATAGTCGTAAGAGGAGATCGTATCGATCGCCTTGTCCAGCAACTGGAAATCCTTTGGAGGCATGATTGTAATGGTCGGGAATTCCAGACATTCCGCACCGAGTTCGGAAAGCAGCCGGACCAGATCACTGGCCTGTTCCCGTGCGCGTGTGACAATGATCCGCTTGCCCATCAACGGTTTTGTTTCAAACCAGTTCATGGATTCCCGCAGTTTGACCACCTCGCCTACGATAATGATGGAAGGAGATTTCAAGCCGGCTTCCGCAACATTGACCACAATGGTTTCAAGGGTGCCGGTCACGGTTTGCTGTTTTGTTGTGGTTCCCCATCGAACCAGTGCCACAGGGGTTTCCGGGGGTTTGCCATGTTCGATCAGGCTGGTTACGATATAGGGCAGGTTTTTCACTCCCATCAGGAAGACAAGGGTTCCGATTCCATTGGCCAGGGATTCCCAGTGTATGCTGGATTTTTCTTTGCCCGGTGCTTCATGGCCGGAAACAAAGGCAAGGGTGGTGGTGAATTTCCGGTGCGTAAGCGGTATTCCCGCATATGCCGGTGCGGCAATGGCTGAGGTAACGCCGGGAACGACTTCAAAAGGAATGCCGGCCTGGATCAGAACCTCTGCTTCTTCTCCCCCTCTTCCAAAGATAAACGGATCGCCGCCTTTCAGCCGTGCCACGACAAGCCCTTGCCTTGCTTTTTCCACAAGAAGATCGTTGATTCCATCCTGGGAGAGGGTGTGATCGCCGCCTTTTTTGCCCACATAGATCTGTTCGGCAGATGGTCCGGCAAAGGCCAGCAGGGAAGGGGATGCAAGATAGTCATAGATGACAACATCTGCACGGGCGATGCACTCTTTGCCCTTTACGGTAATCAGGCCGGGATCTCCGGGGCCTGCTCCGATCAGAAACACTTTACCCTTCATGGTTTCCCTTTTCAATCTGTTTCAATTGTTTCAATAATTCATCTGCGCCATGAGCCAACAGTTTTTCAGCCAGATCGATTCCGGTTTTTTCATACAGGGAAGGATGACTGGTAATGGTTTCCCGGATAATGGTTCTTCCCTCGATATCGGCCACCAGACCGGTCAGGGAAAGTTTTTCTCCTTCCAGCCTGCCCAGAGCGGCAATGGGAACCTGGCACCCGCCTTCCAGCCGGTTTAAAAAAGAACGTTCCGCAAGAACGGTGGTTCGGGTGATCTCATGATTCAGTTTTTTGACAACCGGGGCAATAACCGGGTCGTTTTCCCGGATTTCAATACAGAGCGCTCCCTGGCCTACTGCCGGAAGCATGATGTCGGTGGTCAGGTATTCGGAGATTGTATCTTCATGGTTCAGGCGGAGCATTCCGGCAGCAGCCAGAACAATCGCGTCCAGTTTTTCAGTTGAAAGTTTCTGAATGCGGGTATCCAGGTTGCCGCGCAAGGGCACGATTGCGATGTCCGGACGGATATGCTTTAATTGTGAAGATCTCCGGAGGCTGCTGGTTCCGATCCTTGCTCCTTTTGGCAGATCGGAAAAAGGAAGATTGTTTTTTGAGATCATGACATCCCGAAAGTCTTCCCGTTCCGGAACCGCTCCGATGCACAGTCCATCCGGTATTTGAGCCGGCATATCCTTCATGCTGTGAACCGCCAGATCCACCTTGCCGGCAAGAAGGGCTTC
>CAMBQS010000102.1 GCA_945870015.1 Desulfocicer vacuolatum DSM 3385 | reverse complement strand
CATCCAGGTCAGTGCAAGCCTGCCTGGAGCCAGTCCGGAAACCATGGCTTCGGCTGTGGCCATCCCGCTGGAAAAACAGTTTTCGACCATTGCCGGCATTGATTCCATGACTTCTTCCAACATCATCGGCCGGACTAACATCACCATTCAGTTCAATCTGAACCGGGATATTGATGCCGCAGCCCAGGATGTCCAGACCGCCATATCCGCAGCCATGGGAAAACTTCCCAGCGATATGACCAACCCGCCGTCCTTTCAGAAGGTGAATCCGGCGGATCAGCCGATTCTCTATATTGCTCTCACCTCGCCCTCTCAGCCCCTTTCGACGCTTAATGAATATGGGGAAACAATGCTGGCCCAGCGGATTTCCATGATCAGCGGAGTTGCACAGGTCATGGTGTACGGCTCTCAGAAATATGCTGTTCGCATCCAGTTGAACCCGGACAAGCTGGCCAACCAGAATCTTGGAATCGATGAGGTCGCGCAGGCGATCCGGAAAGCCAACGTGAATCTGCCGACTGGGACGCTTTCCGGAAAGCATGTGGCATACACGGTTCAGGCCAACGGACAGATCACGGAAGCGGATGGTTACAATAATCTGGTCGTTGCCTATCGGAACGGAAGTCCTGTACGTCTCCGGGATCTGGGGGTTGCTGTCGATAGTGTTGAAAACGACGAGATCGCGGCCTGGTTTATAGAGTCGGGTAAATCCCAGCGATCCATCGTCCTGGCCATCCAGCGCCAGCCGGGAACCAATACGGTCGAGGTGGCCAAGGCTGTGCGCAGCATGATGGATACCCTTGCCCAACAGCTTCCGGCATCCGTAACCATGAGCGTTCTTTTTGACCGCTCGGACACCATCCGGGAATCGGTGGATGATGTCAAACTGACCCTGCTGCTGACCTTGCTGCTGGTGGTTGTCGTGATCTTTCTGTTTCTGCGGAATGTATCGGCCACAGCGATTCCGAGTCTGGCCCTTCCCATGTCGATCATCGGCACTTTCGCGGTCATGTATCTTATGGGATACAGCCTGGACAATCTCTCCCTGATGGCCCTGACCCTTTGCGTCGGTTTCGTGGTGGACGACGCCATTGTCATGCTTGAAAATATCGTGCGCCATATGGAAATGGGAGAAAAGCCCTTTGAAGCAGCGGTGAACGGCGCCAGGGAGATCGGATTCACCATCGTCTCCATGACCATCTCCCTTGCAGCGGTTTTTATCCCCGTTCTTTTCATGGGCGGCATCCTTGGACGGCTTTTTAATGAATTTTCGGTAACCATCGCCATTGCCATTCTGATTTCAGGTTTTATTTCACTGACGCTTACTCCCATGCTGTGCAGCTTGTTTCTGAAACCGCCGGGTAAAGAAAAGCATGGTAAAATGTACGACGCTTCGGAGCGGTTTTTTCAGAAGATTCTGGATGGGTACCAGGCTGGATTGCGCTGGTCGCTGATCCACAGACGCTCTGTCATGATTTTTTCCGCTGCCATACTTCTGGCTACCTTTTTTCTGTTTGCCAAAATTCCCAAGGGCTTCATGCCCAGCGAGGATACCGGACAGGTGATTGTGTTCACTCAGGCAGCCCAGGGTATTTCCTTTACAGCCATGGCAGAGCATCAGCAGGCAATCGCGGCTATTGCACAGAAAGATCCGGACGTGGATGCCTTTATATCCGCCGCAGGCTCCCGTGGCGGGATGACCGGCAGCAATACCGGTTTTCTGTTTATGCGTCTGAAACCCCGCAGTGAAAGAGAAGCAACCGTGGATCAGGTGATTGATCGATTGCGGGCACAGATGGTTCAGGTTCCCGGCATTATCGCATTTCTTCAGAATCCGCCGCCTATCCGCTTCAGCGGACGGATGACCAGGAGCGAGTACCAGCTTACCCTGCAAGGAACGGATACAAAGGAGTTGTACAAATATGCCATGCTCATGGAAGAAAAAATGAAGGCGCTGCCCGGATTTCTGGATATCAGCAGCGACCTGGAGCTGAAAAATCCTCAATTGAGTCTCCAGATCAACCGAGATAAAGCAGCGGAAATGGGCGTATCCGTTGAGCAGATTGAAGACACCCTGTACAGCGCATATGGATCCCGTCAGATCTCAACGATCTACGCTCCAACCAACTCATACTATGTGATTCTGGAAGTTGCTCCGGAATTCCAGCAGGACCCTGCGGCCTTGTCCGCGCTTTATGTCACCTCTAAGTCCGGTCAACTTGTGCCCATCAATGCCCTGGCCGACATCCGCATGGATCTGGGGCCGCTTTCCGTCAATCACACCGGACAAAATATATCGGTCACCCTTTCGTTCAACCTTCAAACCGGCTTTCCTTTGGGAGAGGCGCTGAAGGAAATCGAAACCCTTTCCAAAACAATATTGCCGCAACAAATCACCACCGGTTTTCAGGGCACGGCCAAGGCCTTTGCATCTTCTTTACAGGGTTTAGGACTGCTGTTGATCATGGCGCTGCTGGTTATTTATCTGGTACTTGGAATTCTGTATGAAAGTTTTATTCATCCGATTACAATCCTTTCCGCCCTTCCTTTTGCTGGATTCGGTGCGCTGGTAACCCTGATGATTTTTCAGGTGGAACTTAGTATTTATGCTTTTGTGGGCATCATCATGCTGATCGGACTGGTCAAGAAAAACGGTATCATGATGATCGACTTTGCCATCGAAGCCCAGAAGGAAAAAGGGCTGGATGCGGAGAGAGCCATTTTTGAAGCCTGCGTGGTGCGCTTCCGTCCGATCATGATGACTACCATGGCGGCTCTCGTCGGCACCCTGCCTATCGCACTTGGTCTGGGAGCCGGAGCAGAGTCCCGCCAGCCACTAGGACTCGCTGTAGTAGGCGGTCTTTTATTTTCCCAGTTCCTCACTTTATTTGTAACCCCGGTATTTTATATTTATATGGAACGGTTTCGTAAAAAATTCGAAAAACAGCCGCATCCTGTTTGATCACAAGGAGGGAGCATATGCCGGTATGGAAACAACCGCATGATCCTGGAGCAGCCCGGAAAAAGGTTATTGCCAATGCCCGCCTGCTGAGAATTCTTTTACTTCCCTTGATTTTTTTGTTTCGGTTGGTCATCCGGCTGACCCGCTGGTGCGGTCTGGAATCCATTTTATTCCGGCTTATTTTCCGAGTTGTTTCAAAAAGTATTAATAAACAGATGGATAAAGCGTTTACCGGCTATGAACCAAAAGCAAACGATGTGTTTGTCTGCTCCTATTTCAAAGCCGGCACCAACTGGACCATGCAGATGGCCTACCAGATCGCCAACCGGGGAGCCGGAGAATACCAGAACATCCACGATGTAATCCCCTGGCCGGACGCGCCGATAAAAGCAATAGCGGTTCCTTTTTTAGATATACCGGAAAAACAGTCCGTAACCGGCCTTCGTGTAATCAAGACGCATTCTCTTGCACACTCCATGCCCTATTCCAGGGATGCGAAATATATCTGTGTGGTTCGGGACCCGAAAGATGTTTTTGTCTCGAGCTATCACTATGTGCGCTCCGTGGTGCTGGGTAATCTCATGCCGTCTGTGGCTGCATGGCTGGATATCTTTTTGTCGAAGGTTGCCATGCATGGCCAGTGGGCTGATTTTCTCTGCGGGTACTGGAAGTGGCGCGACCGGCCCAATGTCCTGTTTCTTACCTATGAAAACATGAAAGATGATCCGGCAGGAACAATTCATAAAATTGCCGACATAACCGGTGTGACGCTCACGACTGAGGAGTCTGACCGTGTCGGTTTTTTAAGTTCTTATGCCCATATGAAATCCATCGGCGATAAATTTTATCCCGGCCGGATCACGCCGTTCAGCCTGAAAAGCGGGCAGATGATCCGCAGCGGGAAAAAAGGGAAATCAGATGAACTTCTTTCCCCGCAGCAGCAGAAGCGCATTGACGATTACTGCCGTCAGGCGCTCAATCGCCTGGACTGCGACTTTCCATATGATCAACACTTCCTTGTGAAAAAAGGGGAGTGAAGAAGGGGTATTTTTTATTCCATTTTTTTTGGATCCAGATGAATGGCGTGCCCGAGAATGTATGAAAAAACCGGAACGCCCAGAACAAGGCCCCAGAAGTGAAACAGCTTTCCCGCAATGGTCAGGATAAAAAGAACGATAACAGGGTTCAGACGCATATGGGAGCCATAGATTCTCGGGTTGAGAATGTAGCCTTCGATCAGATGGATAATGACAATCAAGATGATGGCCAGAAACATGGTATTGAGCCCCAGCATCTGAAGGGCGATCAGGCAGATGGGAATTGAGCTGATAAAGACTCCGGCCACGGGGATGAAACTGCATAAAAAGACAATCACGCTCAGAAAGGCCACATGGCTTCCAAGGCCGATCAGGGATATTCCAATGGCGGTGAGAACACTGTTGACCAGGGCGATAATGAACTGGGCTTCCAGTGCCTGACCCAGGACCCGTGAAAAATCATAGATCCGGTCTGCGATTTCCACATAAAGAAAGCGAAGTCGCGTATGTTCAAGCGCCCGTACATGTTCGGTCAGGGCGGGAAGATCCAGGACAATCAGGAAAGAAAAAAGAAGCGCCAGCAGAAAAGCTGATGCAATGGCAACCAGTCTTTTCCCAACGTTCTGAACCGCGTCAAAAAGATGGGATATTTTGGTCATGCCTCCGTTTTCACTGTCCACACCGATGATTTCATGGAGCAGAGATGTGGATGGCGAAAACGCCGGGGATGGTGTCTGTTTCTGCTCAGGATTTTCGACGACTTTGTTTTTCGGTTGTGGAATCGCCTCTTTGAGAACCGGGTAGCGTTCACTGAGAGAGATGATCTCCTGATCAACCCGTGCCACATAGGTCCCAAACTGCCGGGCGAACATTTCCGCCTGATTTTTGACCTCCGGAACAATGAACAGCCCGGTGCCCACCATCACGCCGAGAAAAAAGAACGCAACAAGTAAAACCCGCAGAACCCGGTTTTTAATATACGGGTCCAGCCGGTGAACGCTTCTCGACTGGATATAGGAAAAAACAAAGGTCATGAACAGAAGAAGAAAAAAGGATTTGAGAAGGAAAATCACGCCGAAAAGAATGCCCCAGACCAGCATGCGGTTGGCGAATATAAAAATTCTGTCCCATGGCGGAAGTTGTGACGTTTCCATCAAAGAAGTGTGATCGATGTTTTTTTTCTTCATAATATAAATTTCATATTTGATTTTTGATCGTTTTTCAATAATTATTACTTCAGAAAAAAGATTCGAGAACAGGGTTCAATCAGGAGGTGAGAAATGAAATTTCTGGTGATCGGAGGAGATGCGGCCGGGATGAGTGCTGCAAGCCGGGCAAAGAGAAACATGCCGGATCTGGATGTAACGGTTCTGGAAAAGACCGGGGATGTCTCTTACAGTGCCTGTGGCATGCCCTATAATATTGGAGATAAAAACCGTAAGATGGATGATCTGGTGGTCCGGCAGGCCCAGGTTTTTCGGGAAAAGCAGGGGATCAACCTTCTGACCGGGCATCCGGTGGAGTTGATTGATCCTCTTGGAAAAAAGGTTTCCGGTATCACGGCACTGGGAAAAAGATTTGAATTCACCTATGACAAGCTGCTGATCGCAACCGGAGGGCGTGCCATCATACCGGATCTTCCGGGAATGGATCATCCCGGTGTTCATGTGCTGAAGAGCCTGGAAGATGGGAGAAAGATAAAAGAATATATCCAAAAGAATCCTGTGAAAAAAGCTGTGATCATCGGTATGGGATATATCGGTCTGGAGATGTGCGAAGCCTTGAGAAGCCTGTCTATCCAGGTGGATATGGTCAAGCCGGGTACTGTTTTTCTTCCCTGGATGGCGCAGGAGTTGTCGGAATCGATTCAGGCGGAACTGGCATCTCATGATGTCGGGGTTCATATGGGCTGTCCGGTGGAAAGCATTGAATCCCGCGGGCAGGTCATTCGTCTGAATTGCAGCGGACGAACCCTGGATGCAGATATGGTTCTGCCGGCCATGGGGATTCTTCCAAACAGTGAACTGGCTGAAAACGCCGGGATTCAAACCAGTGTCGGCCGGTCCATCGCTGTGGACAGAAGTTTGAAAACATCAAATGAACATATCTATGCGGCAGGGGATTGCGCCGATGCCTATCATGTGGTGACCGGTCAGAAGACCTGGATACCCTTGGCGCTTCGGGCCAACCGCGCCGGCTGGGCTGTAGCGGACAATGTCTGCGGGGAAAAAATAGAGCTTCCCGGTATTGTGGGCACAGCCGTGTTCAAGGTGTTTGATAAAGAAGTTGCCCGCACAGGTCTTTCGGAAAAAGAGGCTGCGGGTTTTTCATTTGATCCCGTATCCATCACCATTTCCTCCCGATCCCGTGCTCATGCGCATCCCGGATCATCAACCATTCTGGTTCATATGACCGGAGACCGGAAATCCGGACGGCTTCTGGGAGTTCAAATGGTCGGAAATGAAGGCGCAGCCCATCGGATCAACGCGGCTGCGGTTGCCCTGCACAGCCGGATGACGGTTGAACAGTTCAGCCAGACCGATCTGGCCTACGCACCGCCTTTTGGCCCGGTATGGGACCCCTTGCTGACAGCGGCAAACCAGTTACTGAAAAAGATGAACTCATGATATGGAAATCCCGATCATCATAGAGAAACACTGCATTGAAACCGAAACCAGAAGGCTTTATGAAAAGCTTCTGGGCCGGTATTTCGGCAAATCAATTTCCGTTCAGGAAAAAGCGGTTCTGGAGAATCAGATCGATGCAATCCTGTTTTTTCTGGAAAATGCGGATTTCAGGGAATTGCGGCACCAGCACTCCGAGCTGAATGGAACCAGCAAAAATCAGGTTGTTCTCGAAGTCAACAAACAGGAAAAAAGCATCTGTATACATTGTCAGGAAAAGGATATTTCTGTTCCGTTTATCAGGATATCTAAACGTCCGGATGTCATGTCTCCTGAAAATAGGCCATAGTTCTCTTTATCCACCCACAAACAATGGGATGTTTTTTGATAACAGAATCGAATTGGCTACAACCAGATCATTTGACATCGCATTTGTTTTAGAATAATATTTTAGCCATACGATGGTTATCAAGCAATAAAAAAAGGGGGGAAGCCATGCGCCACAACACGATTTCACCCATCGAGCAAGAAAGACTCATTCTGACAAAAATCAGGATGCTGCCTCCGGACAAAATCGCTGAGGTAGCGGATTTTGTGGATTTTATCAGTCAAAAAGACCAGGAATGCCAACTGCGTAAAACAGCCGGTAAAATGGCGGAAGACACATTTAAAAAAGTCTGGGACAACACCGAGGACGATGTTTATGACCGATTATAAATTCGGTGATATTGTGCTGGTGCCGTTTCCGTTCACCGATCAGACCACATTTAAAAAGCGCCCAGCGGTCATTGTCAGTTCAAATGCCTACAATCAAAACCGGCCGGATATTGTCATCATGGCAGTCACCAGTCAAAGCCATAGTTCAGGCTACTTTGGCGATGTCCGCATTCAAAAGTGGCAGCAGGCGGGTCTTTTAAAACCATCGGTCATTAAACCGATTCTGACTACCATTGAAAAAAGCCTAGTCATAAAAAAACTGGGCAGTATTGTAAACAACGATCGTTCTGCTCTAAACGAAGGACTGCAAAACTTTCTCGGAGAATGATCCCTCAAAATGTCAACTAGTTGAAACAGATCAAATCCACCATCCTGGAAGTTAAAACCATTACCGAGCTGATCGAGTGTTTTTCAAAATAGTATCGAAAGATATGCCCCTGGGTTTCATTTGCTGATGTTTCTGTACATGGTTTTGTCCGTTCATTCTCCATGCCTTTTTGTTGTTTCTGATCTTGTTTCATTTATTCTGTTCAATCATCATAAATATCAAGATCCGGGTAATACTTTTTCGCACACTCCTGACAGATACTATGGCTGAACACCGCTTCAGAATGCTGGTGAAGATAGTGTTCAATCTGGTTCCAGTATCCTTTGTCATCACGGATCTTTTTACAATGAGAGCAAATGGGGAGAAGACCGCTCAACTGTTTTACATTTGCCATCGCGTCTTCCAATCCGGCAATCAGGTTTTCTCTCTCCGCTTCAGCCTTCTTCCATTCCGATATATCAGCGTGTGTACCGATAATGCGAAGGGGTTTTCCATCTTCAGTCCGTTCAATAATTTTTCCTCGATCCAGGATCCATTTGTAGGAGCCGTCTTTGCAAAGAACGCGATGCTCATTCTGATAAACGGTCGTTTCTCCGCGCAAATGAGCATGAATATCAGCCATGACGGTTGACTTGTCGTCAGGGTGTACACGCAAGTCCCATTCATCCAGGGTATCTCCGATTTCATTTTCATCATAGCCGAGCATGGTTTTCCATTGTTTGGAAAAAAATACTTGATTTGTCACGGCATTCCAGTCCCAGACACCATCACCTGATCCCTCTAAGGCAAATTTCCAGCGTGCTTCGCTCTCATGCAATGCGATCTCTCCCAATTTGCGGTCTGTTATGTCCTGGATCTGCACCAGGTATCCATAAAGAGGATCTCCCACTGGAGTGATCAAAACCTCTATCCAGATAACCCCTTTCCGGGAAGTTTGGTACAATTTCAATGCTTTTACTTTTTCAAAATCAAACGCCGTCTGATAGCATGCAGTATGTCCGGATTGTAATGTTTCTTTTTGCGGAGCCGGTAAATTGGGATCGGCAAACAGATTGAATCCCTGAATCTCCTGTATCGATTGGACACCAAACAGCTTGAGGCAGGCGCTGTTTACAGTAATCAGAGCTCCTTTTTTATCATAAAACTCTATGGCGATGGGGGATTGGTAGAAAATAGAACGATATCTTTCTTCGCTCTCTTCAAGCCTGGCAATCACTTTTTCCAAATCATCGGTTCTTTCTCTGATTTTGGTTTCCAGTTCACTGTTCGCTTTTTGAATCGTTTTCCACGAAACTCTCAAATTGATATTCCAAAGAGCAATCATCAATCCGGTGACGCCACCGAATAAAAATGGGACAACATAACCGGTCATAACCAGTGGGGCACCAATGACCTTCTTTTGAATTGTGGAAAAAAGGCATAGAATGAATGCGCCCAAAATGAAAGAGAACACTCTCGTCATCCATTTCCTTGTACCATCGGCTGATTCTTCATTCATCTCTGATAATTTTTTTTTATTGTATTTCATCTGTCGATATTTCTGCAATTCTAAAAATCAGCCGTCGGTCTCACTTTCAGATATGTGAACGTGAGATGACTTTCCGGCTTCATTCAGCACTTTCCTGACCATTCCAGCCATTTCTGATTTTACAACCGGTTTCATCAGAAGGCCTTTAATTCCATATTCCTTGATATTTTCTTCGTTGATTCTCTCACTGAACCCTGTGCAAATGATAATCGGGATATCCGGTCGGATCAAAAGTAATTCTTTGGCAAGCTGCGCACCCGTTATATTCGGCATGGTCATGTCTGTAATCACCAGATCATAATCACCTGGGTTGGCTTTAAATGCCGCTAACGCATCAACGCTGCTATTGCGCGTTGTTACATGATATCCTATCTTTTCAAGCATTTGTTTTGAAAGACGGACAATCGACG
>CAMBQS010000101.1 GCA_945870015.1 Desulfocicer vacuolatum DSM 3385 | reverse complement strand
CCCTTGCTGTCAGGAGACCATCGCTTGCATGTATTTCAAGAATATCATCCGGAACCGTATCACCTCTGATGAGAATTAGCAAACATTCGGGTTCGGTGTTTCGCCATTTTTTGATTTCGTCCAGAGTAAAGACGATCCTCCCGCTCATGGCTCCGCCACTGACTCCGATTCCATGCCCTAGAAAGATTTCTTTCGAAAGGATCTCTTCCAGATCGAAAATCATCTGTTTCTTCATTTCCCGCATGGCCATATCCCGGGTTTGCAGGAGGAACAGATTTTTCCGGGAAGGGCCTTCAAAGGTAAACTCCATCTCCTGGGGACTCCATCCCTTATCATAGATGAGCTGAAAAACATATTCTTTCAATGTGTTGTAGATTTCAGGAAAATGAGTTTCCAGGGTGATATCGGTTTCTCGTTGCTCAATGGTCTGTTGCACCTTTGATATCGGCAGGGTTGTGACCAGCCCGGAAACCACATCTTCTCCCTGATTTTCAACCGTAAAGTCCCCCCATAACCGGAGGGAATCGCTGGACATTCTTGGGCTGTGGGTAAACAGTACACCGGTACCGGACATGTCTGAAATATTTCCAAAAACCATTGCCTGGACAATTGCCGCTGTTCCCCAGTCATCGGATATCCCCATAATTTTTCGATATGCCTTTGCCTTTGCCTTTTCCCAGGATTCAAAAATGCTTTGAATACAGGCCAGGAGCTGCTCAAACGGATCTTCAATGACATCAATCCCGGTATCCAGGATCAGGGATTTATAAGCCAGAGCAACTTTCTTCATCTGTTTGCCGGTAAGCCCGCTTTTATAGGGAGTATCCATCTTTTGTTTATAATCACGGATGATCGCATCGAAATCATCCCGTTTCAATCCAAAAGCCATCCCGTAGCATTGCAGAAATCGCCGATAATTATCCCAGGCAAACCAGGCGTTTCCTGTTTTTTCTGAAATTCCCTTTGCAATCTCTTCATTAATACTGACATTTAACATGGTGTCCATCATGCCGGGTTGTGAAATGGCTGATCCACTCCGGACAGACAGGAGCAGGGGATTCTCCGGATTTCCAAATTTTTTTCCGGAGGTTTTTTCAAGTGCCATAACCTGACTTAAAACCTGCTGCCTGAAGTTGTCTCCAGCCGGCCGGTAGCTCTCGATTACTTTCTGGCAGCGGAAAACCTCGGTGGTGATGATAAAGCCCGGAGGAATCGGCCATCCGTAGCTTTTCAGTTTTAAAAGGTTCAACCCTTTGTTTCCCAGATTAATAATACTGTGCGACCCCTTAGGAGCTTCATCAATCGATGTCATGGCCCGATGGGGATCATAGTTCAGGAGAAGGAGAAGGTTCTCTTTGGGTAATCGCTCGGATTGCTTATACAGAATATTTAATATACGGCTCAACAGAAGATCCAACTGTGTAAGCCCCAATGCAAGGGCAATTTTTTCCCGGAAGAAGATTTCAGAAATTCGATGCATGACTTTTTCATCATCATCCATCTGCTCTTTGGGAAGATACTTGGGAAGAATCTGATCTTTTGGCAGTTGAGAAAGAATCCGGTTCAGATTGCGGGTGTGAATATTGTGAAAATGATCATTAATGATGTTTCGGACTGCGAGAGCAAATCCCTTGAATATATCCAGATACTGGGTGTAGGAAAATCCTCTTGTCTGGAGGGCATGGGACAGGAAATCCATTTGGCGCTTGAACTCTCCGGTTGATATTCCATCCAGCTCAAGCGCCTGGTCAAAAAGTTTAAAACGGTCGAAAATCTGGAAAAAAGAGGCCTTGGTGATCAGGGTGAGGTCAATACTGTCCACCAGCTCTTCAAACAGAACATTGAGCAGGGATTCAATCCGGAACGTCAGCCCCAATGCATCGAATTTCATCTCATGATAACTTCCATACATGGACGGGATATCCACGGTAATATGCCTTTTCTGATAGATATCCTCACGGATTTCATATTCGTGGCTACTGAGAATCAGGTCTTTTAAAAGTCCGAGGTAGTCGAGCAGTTTATTGATCCTCTGTTTCAGATCCGTTTCCTGCAATGCATCTTTCAGCCGATGGAGATCCGGCAAAGCTTCTGTGCTTAATTGGCTAATATAATGATCGATTTCAATAAAATTCAGATTGTATTTCTGGTTGGTCAGTTTGTAGAAGGAGATGGCCAGTTCCACCCGTTCCTGATCAATGGGCGAAACTCCGTCAATGGTTTCAATCTGTTTTTTCAGTTCCTCTTGATGGATGGTCAGAAAGTCATTTGGTTTTGAGATACCTTTTTTTTCCAAACCAATCATCACCTGACTTACACCATCGATATAAGGCCCGGTGGTATCTATATTTTCATAAATAGATGGAGGGATAAACGGTTCAACAAGATCTTTATTCCTGGTTCGCCAGTAAAGCAGGGTTGCCTCAATGAATCCGATGATCCGGTTGCTGCTCTCCACATGGCCTTGTTTGCGAAGGAAATGAATCAGGACATCCTTTCGATGGCAAATCTCATCCAGGCGTGTGGATATGTCACGAAGCTCACCTTCCGCACCGATATCATTAAAAAAAGAAGGAAATAACCGGGCAAGCTGTTTGCTCAGATTATAAACCGGCTCAATATCCGAGTTCAGAAATCGAGTGATATCACGAGGGAAAAGATCTGTATCCTTGATAAAGACCCCACTGATGGAGAGATGGATAATCATGGCAGACAGGAGCCTGACCGACCACTGGGGTTTTCGTTCAATCAGTTTCAGCCATGTCCGTATATTCTGGATATGATCTGAGTTTACTTTTATCTGCCAGTCATTTCCTACACCCTGGATCATGGGGGACTGAAATCCAAGGTCGATGAGAAAATCCGTAAAAAAATTTACAAAATCATTATCATCTGTTTTATAAACGCCCTCTCCCATATTCAATACACAGTTGAGAGCGGTTGCCGGGAAATCTTTTGCGCGCTTTTTTAAGATGGAAAAGGTTTTCTGGATCAGGCTTTGAATTTTTAAGGGATCTTCGCTTGCGATTAAAAACGAAAGCGTCCGATTAATTTCCCGGAGGGCTTCCTCATGAATCATCAACAGTCCGGATGTGTTCATGATATGAAACAGAAAGAACAGTTTCCAGCGTCTTCCCTGGCTGTCTTCCCCCCCAGACTCAAAAAGCTGTTGGGGGACTTTCCGGTATGTTTCCACAAAGTGACTGTATTCTTTCAGGGTCATTAACCGGAGCAGCATTTCAATGGAGTCCGGGAGTTCATCCCTGATAATCTCTTTTAACGTATTTACAAGCGACTGTAAGTATGAACCGGAGATATCCTTAAAAATTTCCGGAATGTTCCGGGGGGATTCTTTTTCTTCAACCTCTTTTTGAAACCAATCCATTGGATCTGCTTCACTCAGCCAGTAGGCGTATGTGTATTGGTAGTATTTAACCAGCAACTGATTGAGGGACTGGTACCCAATCGATGCATCTGGATTGACTGTGATCAGGTCTTCTGCAATCTTTTTGATCCGGTAATAACTTTTGACAAACAGAAAAAAGGATTCATCTTCCAGGTCGTGTATCTGCAGGAAGGATTCATCCAGTATGGGTTTGAACCGCTGCAGTTCGGTACCGGATTCCTTGATAATTTTCTGGATGAAAAGAAGACAGTTGTCCGCGGCATCTGTCTTTGTCGCCGGCTTTGCGGCGGATTGAATGGCATGTAAAAAAATTTCAATATAGAGGCGTGCCGCAGCAGGGCCTTCCGGATGTTTCTTCATCAGATGGAAATAGTTGAGGGAATAATTGCGGGCTTCTTTTACGATGAATTGCCAGTTTCGATAAGGATGAGACAACTCCTCAAGAAAGGTGTTCAACCCTTCCAGCAATCCATAATACTTGGACATAATATCTTGAATCAGGAAATATCCGGGGTCTATCTGTGCTTTAACATGGTAGTCTGCAATATTTGCTTCAAGGGCCTTGGATGGTTTTTTTAACATATTGGCTTTTTCCATTGATTCGGGCATCCTTTGAAATATCAGATTGAATACTGTTCAAATCTTTTTTCCCGGATCACAGCAGTTCAAGCTGAACTGGCTTTCGGATGCTGTTTTCCGGTTTCTTTTTTTGGGAGGGTTTGTCATTGATCATCTTATCTCCCTGCCATATATGGCAAAATTCATCCTGCGGCTGATCCGAATAGGTTACCTCAAAAGAACAATCACCTGTCTGACATATGGAGGACAAGTTGTGAATCATCAGGTTTTGCTCCTGGGCTGTGATCACTGGAAAGCCATAGTGGGTGTTTATATGCTTGATCGGTTTTCCGGATTTTATTCTCTGGGCAATAAAGTCAATATGGCTTTCCAGGCGATTGGAAATCCTGGAATTGGAAACCTCAACGGCTGTTTTCATTCTGGACAGGAGGGGGTCACAGAAATTTTTTTCAAGCTCAACGCCTATGCTGTTGCGTCCGGTGGCCATGGCCGCCAGCATGGTTGTCCCCATTCCCAGAAATGGATCAAACACCATATCTCCATGGGTTGAGTACATACAGATCAACCGGTACGGAAGTTCAAACGGAAACGCGGCACTTCTTTTCCGGACATCCTTTTCATTCAGTTTTTGAACCGTTCCTTTCAGATCCATCCATACATCTGAAAACCATTGGTTCCTCTCCTCCCAGAAGAAGGCACTTTTTTGACGGTGAAGTTTATCTTCCTCTGTTTGAAATAATCGTTTCCCGCCCTTGCGCAGGATAAGGATATATTCATGCTCCAGGGTCACATAGGCACCGGCAGGCAGCATCCCGGAACCCATAAATTTATTGGGGGCATTGGTCTGTTTCCTCCAGATAACGGCAGGCAAGGGAGTAAACCCTTTTTTCAGCATGTAGTTCAGTATCCTGGAATGGTTTGTGTAGAGCATGAAATGATCATTCATTGTCCGGACGGCGTCTCCGATGTTGATACAGGCAAAACCGCCGGATTTCAATACCCGGTAAACTTCATCCCACACACGGTCCAGCAACTGATTCATGAGTTCAAACGCAAGCAGTCCATCCTGCTTTTTCAATGCCTGTTGAATTTTAGGGGCCTGACCGGCAAACACCTCATCCCACATCTGAATCATTGGATAGGGAGGAGATGTAACCACCAGATCCACACTTTCCGATGGAATCTTGTTGTTTTTCCGGGCATCCCCGATAAAAAACTGATGGGTTGTTTTCATCTGTTCTACACTTTCGATAGCAGGGGTTTTTGTATCACCTGTGTATCAATTTAATAGGTTCGTTATTAGATAATGATCATTTTTTTTAAATAGGCCACGATTTTATCCGGATCATCCATGACCTGAAGAATACCCATATTTTCTTTTGAGATCATATGATCTTTCAGCAGACGTTCCCGGATCCATTTTATGAGTCCGCCCCAGTATTCAGAACCCATCAGGATGACCGGCAAAGGTCGAATGCGCTGGGTCTGGATCAGTGTTACAGCCTCAAAAAGCTCATCCAGGGTCCCAAAACCACCGGGCATGATAATATAAGCCAGAGCATATTTGATAAACATCACTTTTCGGATAAAAAAGTATTTGAATTCAAGTTGAATATTTGCATAGGGATTGGGTTTTTGTTCAAAGGGAAGAAAGATATTCAAGCCCACCGAAATCCCTCCGGCTTCCGCCGCACCTTTGTTGGCAGCCTCCATGATTCCACCGCCGCCTCCGGTGATAACAGCGAATTTGTTTTTGACAAGTGTGGCAGCAAGTGTCTCTGCTTTTTTATAGTTCGGGTCATCAGGGGCTGTGCGTGCAGATCCAAAAATGCTGACAGCCGGTCCGATTTCATGAAGACTTTCAATGCCATCAACGAATTCTCCCATGATTTTGAAGATTCGCCACGCTTCACCCAGTTTCAGGTCATCAATCAGGTATTGTTTTTCCATTATCATACACCTCAATATTTATAACGATCAGCAGAAAATTTAGTATGAACAAAAAACGCCAGGCAGGTCTCGCCAGGCGTTTTTCCATTTGCAGCATCCAGCCACAAAAATCATCAGACTCCTCAGGCCCTGCCATTGAATCCAATGATCACTTCTCCCTGTTCAACAATCACCGGAACTTTCCGGCGGCCATCGGAATATTTCAGCATCTCATTCAGCTTGTTTTCATCATCCAGGACGTTATGATATTCAACATCGTTTCCTTTTTGGATATAGGCTTCACGAGCCGAAGTGGTAAAAGGTCATGTGTTTTTTCCGTAAATTAAAATTTTTTCAGGCATGATAATATCCTCAATAAAAACCCGTAAGATTGTGATTTTAAAAAAATGAAATCCAGAAGCATATCAATAAAATTATATAATAAATAAAAATGATTGTATGAACTTACCGCATGAAGACAGCCTATCAGGAGAGGCGTTTATTGTCAATGTTTTCAATTTGACTTATCCAGCCCCTCATGGTAAAAAAAATTTCCAAATTGGGCATCAATCTTTAATGAATGGATTATGAAATCAAAAAGCTTTCGAAACGAGTAAGTATCCAAAATGAATTTGGTCTTCACGCAAGACCTGCAGCCTGTATCGCTGCTATTGCCCAGAAGGCAAACAGCAAAGTCTGGATGATCCGAAACGAGGAAAAGGTTGATGCGTCGAGCATCATGGATATCCTGACCCTCGCCTGCCAAAAAGGTACTGAGGTTACAATACAGATTGAAGATTCTTCCGATATGGATGTTCTGGAGAAGATCGTCAGCCTGTTTCAAAAAGGATTTGGTGAATAGATGAGTATGGCGGATGCAGGGACAGGGGAAAAGATTTTAACAGGGATCAGTGGCTCACCCGGTATCTGTATTGGCAAAGCCTACATCGTTGACAGAGAAGGTGTCAACGTAATCGAAAAATATTATATCCGGAAGGAAAAGCTGCAAGATGAAATCCGAAGGTTCAAGGCGGCTGTAAAAACCGGCAAGGATGAACTGGCTGCGGTTATCAAGAGCACGCCCGCGGAGCTGCGACTGCATGTGGACATTCTTGAAACCCATATGGCTCTTTACAAGGATAAGATGCTGTATGGCCGGACCATCGAAACCATTGAACGGGAAATGGTCAATGCGGAATGGGCGCTGAAAAAAGTGGTTTCAGAAGTAAAAGCGATGTTCCAGAACATATCCGATCCTTATATCAAGGGCAGAGCAACCGACATTGCCCATGTATCGGACAGGATTATGAGAAACCTTATCGGAGCCGGGGAGTTTGATATTGCAGCGATTGATAAACGGGTTATCCTGGTTGCCCATGATCTTTCGCCGGCCGATACCAGTAAGATAAAGCTTGAGAGGGTAAAGGGTTTTGTTACCGATCTTGGAGGGAAGACATCCCATACCGGAATCATTGCAAGAACGTTGGGAATTCCAAGTGTTTTGGGGCTGGATAACGCAACATCCCAGATTAAAAGTGATGATCTCATCATTGTGGATGGACGGGCCGGGATTGTTGTCGTGCATCCAACCGATAAAACCATTGCCCTGTATGAAGATCGTTTACAGCAATATGAAGAATACAAGGCTGTAATCACTAGAAGCAGTCAGCTTCCGGCGGAAACAGCAGACGGTGTTCAGCTTCAGGTCATGGGAAACATTGAACTGCCGGAAGAGGTGGTTTCGGTCATGGATCATGGGGGGGATGGTGTTGGATTGTTCCGAACCGAGTTTCTGTATTTACGGCGGACATCCTTTCCAAGCCAGGAGGAGTTGTACGAGCAATATAAAGAGGTTGTCGAGCTGATGGCTCCAAAACCAGTGGTGATCCGGACTCTGGATATCAATGGGGACAAGGCGCTTTCTTACGCGAACAATTCCGATGATGAAGTCAACCCAGCCCTTGGTCTGCGGGCAATCCGGTTTTGCCTGAGAAAACCGAATGTTTTCAAGGATCAGCTAAAAGCTATCTTGCGGGCTGCACTCCATGGCAATGCAAAAATCATGTTTCCCATGATATCCAGTGTTGAAGAAGTGGTGGAAGCAAAAAGACTGCTGGAAATATCCGCCGAGGAATTGGACAAGGAAGGTATCCGTTTTCAGAAGGACATCAAAATCGGTATCATGATTGAGGTTCCTTCTGCGGTAATCATGGCAGATGTACTGGCCAAAGAGGTTGATTTTTTCAGTATCGGAACCAATGACCTGGTCCAGTATTCCCTTGCAATTGACAGGGGAAACCGCAAAGTGGCGTATCTTTACAACACCCTGCATCCGGCTGTCATCCGTATGGTAAAACATGTGGTGGATGTCGGCAAGGAGCAAGGTGTGAATGTGCTGATGTGCGGTGAGATGGCGGGAGATCCTTACAATATGCCGGTTTTGTTAGGCCTTGGAATGAATGAGTTGAGCATGGTCCCACAATCCATACCTGGGATAAAAGATATTGTAAAAAAGCTTAAGACCGAGGATTCAAAGCTTTTCCTGCTGGAGGTATTAAAACAGCCTACAACCAGTGATGTTTTAAATCTAATTCAGAACGCTTACGGAAATTTGCTTCCGGAAAAAAAATAATCTGGATCATTTTTCCTTCTTTCTGCCTGCAAGCTGGAAATCCTGGACCAGGCATTCAATATAAAGATTACAGTCAGTTAAGATTCCAGCCTGTCTGAAGAGGATCAGAAGCGTTGGAACGGGAGGAATATTTTTTGGATACAAAACATGTAAAAGTCATGGCTGAAAATCGTAAGGCAAGACACAATTTTTTTATTGATGATGAGTATGAGGCAGGAATAATTCTTAAAGGAACCGAAGTCAAATCCATCCGGGGAGGCCGTGTCAACATCAAGGACGCATATGCAAAAATAAAAGACGGTGAGATCTTTCTCTATCAGATGCATATTGGCGAATATCCGTTTGCTCATTATGACAACCATGATACACTGAGGGTACGAAAGCTCCTGCTTCACCAGAGAGAAATCCGGAAGCTGTATGCCAAGGCCAATGAAAAGGGATATGCCTTGATACCGCTGAGCGTATATTTTAAAAACGGGAAAGCAAAGGTGCTGATCGGCCTGGCCAGAGGGAAAAAAGCATTTGATAAGCGGGAATCGATCAAGCAAAGAGAGGCAAAGCGGGATCTGGACCGCGTGAAAAAGAATTATTGATTGCTGCAATCGCTTGACAACCGCCGGTTTTGGCCCTATCATTAGGCATATGGGTGATGAACCCGGACACGGATAAAATTTTTTCCGCTTGTAAAATCATCATTGTTCTTTGGAAAATCAATATGGGGGCGAAACGGCTTCGACGGGGATAAAGAAGCTGTGGTTGCATGCCGAGTCCCGTCGTCTCGTAAAAAGATGGACTTTTAAACATAATCGCAGACGATTATAATTACGCCTTGGCCGCGTAGTAGGCCAACGCTTACCCAGATCCTGCCTGCAGATCTGGAATGAGCGTCGATTCGCAGGCTGGCTGATCACGGATGCCTGTTTCATGATCAGCAAGACATTCACAGGATAGCCTTTCAAGAATCCCGCCTGAAGGAGATTTGAAAGTGCGAACTCTAAAGTTCAGGATAAGCATGTAGACGCCATTGTGGAATATTTTCGGACGCGGGTTCGACTCCCGCCGCCTCCACCAT
>CAMBQS010000100.1 GCA_945870015.1 Desulfocicer vacuolatum DSM 3385 | reverse complement strand
TCCCGCCATGCTTCATTATAAACACCCTGCGGAAGAAAAATCGGTGTGCGAAGCATATCAACGTCCCTGGATTCATTATACAGACCGTTTACCCATTTCATATTGCCGGCGCGAAGGCCCAACCAGTCACGCCACCTGTAATCCGCAATCGCCCAGTCGAGCGTTACATCATTGTTACCGATGTTCCCAATATCATGGGCAAAAAACTGAACACCCAAGCGGAGCTTTTCCGTCACATCCGCAGAAAAGTTGATGCCCATCTCATTAAATTGGGTTGTTCCTTTTTCCGTATCCGCAAAAAAGTTATTGTCATCACTTTGCAGGTACCCCTGAGAAATAAACCCATGCACGTCAATACCACCCAAATCATCAAATTCCATAGCCTGTACCTGGTTTGCTAAACCAGACAGGACCAAAATCATGACAAAAAATATTTTTTTCATAATATTCATTATTCGGCCTCCTCGTTTCACTTCTTTGACTCCTGAAAATACTTCGATCGGAGTTTTATGTCCATAGGGAATTGTCATTTTTTAAAATTGAATCGTAAGAACTTTTATATCGTCTGTAATCTGGCCGGTGGAAACATAACCGATTGCGCCCTTGGTACTCGCGACATATTCGAGCAGGCCTTTCTCTGTTTGAAAAGATCTGGGGATTTTGCTCTTTCCCGTAAATATCTGTTTTTTCCAGTACCGTGAGTATTGTTCCGGTGTTCTTTTGATAAATTTTTTCAAAAATGCCCTATGGATTTCATCACCATTTGGAAGTATCACAAAATTTATCTTCTGATTATCATTCCAGCTCGTCATTTTTCCGATGAAAATATTTTTTACATCCTCTTCTTTTAATGTATCCGCCGATACACTTTTATTGGTGATAATTACAACATCCTCTGCACCTCCTGCATACGGAATTAAAAGAAAAATTCCGACAATAAAAGCCGTTACCAATCCTGTAATTTTATTAAAATTCATAATTACTCTCCCTATCTGCCTGATTGTTGATACGACTGAAAAAGATTTGAATCCATTCAAACAATATCTGTGTCGGCCACACCTGTGAGCCAATTTCAAAACGATTGAAAAGCGTCACACCGGCGAAATCCGATGTCCAGAAAAGAACTGAAAATACTGGATAGTGTTACGCTTTACTTCGTGTCCGGCTTTCGCCGGAACGACAACAACAGACTTTTGAAATTGACTCCTGTTTCTATATTTTGCTTTTCGCGATGAATTCCTACCACGATATAAAGTGGATGTAAATATCAAAATATACATTATAATGTATATCTTATTCACGATTCGTAACTTTTTTTTCCGAAGACCCATACAGTCCGGGCAAACCAGCAAAAAAAATCGTAAAAAGTAATAAAGTGCCCATTGGTTGCCCGGGGTTCTTCACTTGCCTTGTTTAAAAACCTGTGATAATACGGTAAAATAAAAACAGTACATATTAAAATAACGATTTCGAAAAGTTAGCCGATTGTTTCGTTCTTTATTTGTATAATTGATGAATCATAATCAATAATAATCGCGGCTGAACTGTCTTATTGAATACCATTACCCTTTTTACATGAGGTTGGAGATGATCCGATATCTTTCAGTACTGGCTGTTTTTTATGCGGTCTTCCAGATCACCTTTTTTGATGCAAACATCTCTCAGGCGCAGACGGAAAAACAGTTGACCGCAAAAGATTGGTTGAAACAAGGTATCCTCATGGGGAAAAAGGGGAATTTTGATCAAGCCATAGAATGTTTCAACCGGGCTCTGGAAATAAACCCCCGCATGGATAATGCATATCAAAACCGGGGAATCGCATGGAGTAAAAAAGGAGATTTCAAACGCGCTATCGCGGATTTTGACATGGCACAGGAAATCAATCCGAGAAATACGGCTGTATCCTACCACAAACGAATTGCCGTAGAGAATCAAAAAAAAGAATCCCCTGCCGCCAGACCGAATGAAGAACTCAGCTTTGACGAATGGCTTGCAAAAGGAATCGCCTTCAGTCGCAACAATGACTTTCAAAATGCCATCAGCGCCTTGAGTGTCGCCATTGATATTTCTCCTCGATCTACAAATGCCTATCGGGAAAGAGGCATTGCCTGGGATAAAAAAGGAGATTATAAACAGGCCATTGAAGATTACAGCAAAATTTTAGAAATCGATCCTCAAGACAGCATTATTTTCTGCTACCGCGGAGTGGCAAAAGACAAACTGGGTGAACTGGATCAAGCCATTGAAGACTATAATCAGGCACTGTCCATCAATCCAAAGTATTATGAGGCCTATACCTACCGTGGGATCGCATGGTTCAAAAAGGGGGATTTCGATCAGGCGATTGAGGATTACAACAAAGCCATCATCATCAATCCTGAATATGATGACGCCTATAGCTTCAGAGGCCTTGCATGGTCTAAAAAAGGGGATGCGGATAAAGCCCTTATTGATTACAACAAAGCGATTCAGATCAATCCGGATGCTGCAAAAGCAATTGATTTCAAGAGCCAATCATCGGAAAAAAAAGTTGCACTGAGCCAGGATGCCAAAAATATAAACACCGCCCTGACCATCCATCCAAAGCAGGAACAGGAGATAACAAAAGGAAAACAAAATGAGGCCATAGCGGATTTGAATAAAGTAATTCCCATCCAACCCGGCGCCTATCAATCCAACTTGCAACTTGGAATCGCATGGGCCAAGAAAAAAGACCCGACAAAGGCCATTGATTATTTTACGAAAGCGATTCAGGAAAACCCGGACTCTCCGGAAGCATATACCTATCGGGGATCGATGTGGGCTGAACTGGATGATCCGGATCAAGCCATGAAGGATTATGATCAAGCCCTCCTGATCGACCCCCTCTATACAGAGGCGTTAACGCAAAGGGGAATCCTCTGGGGGAAGATGGGTGATCTGGATAGAGCGGTTTTGGATTACAACAAGGCGCTTGCCATCAACCGGGGGGAAACAGTTGAAGAAACAACGCCCGTTGTTGCCGGCGACAAAATGGATTCTTCGGATAAAGGAAGCATCCAGGCAAAAATCGCCTTTAATTCAGGAATTGCATCAGGGGAAAAAGGTGATCTGGATAATGCATTCAAGCAGTTTACCAAAACAATCCAAATCGATCCAACCTTTGCGAAAGCCTATTTCAACCGCGGAATTTTACTCAGTCAAAAGGGAAATCATGTTCAGGCCATCACAGACTTGAATAAAGCCATTGAGATCAAACCTCAGTATTCAAAAGCGTATGTTGAAAGAGGAATCGCATGGAACAGATTAAATGATTATGAACAGGCGATCAAAGACTTCAACAAGGCAATCGAGCTGTCTCCAAGGTCTGATGATGCCTACTTCAACAGGGGTTTTTCTTATCAGAAAAAGAATAATCCGGAACAGGCTTTAAAAGACTTCAGCAAGACGATCTCCATCAATACCAGATACACGGAGGCATACAACCGAAGAGGAATTATTTTAAATAAAAATGGCGATTTCACAGGAGCCCTTGGAGATTATAATACAGCGATTGACTTGAATCCGGAATATGGGGCAGCCTACTTTAACCGGGGATTTCTTTACCTGGGTCAAAATTCACTGGATAAGGCGATTGATGATTTTTCCCGGGCCATTGAGTTGTCTCCGACTCTCGCCATATCCTATGTTCATAGAGGAGTTGCATGGAATAAAAAAGGGAAACCCGATCAGGCGCTCAAGGACATCAATAAAGCCCTTGAATTAACCCCGGAGGATCCAGAGGCGTACTATAACAGGGGTATTATTTTCAGTGAACAAAAGAATTATGAAAGCGCACTGATGGATTTCAGCACCGCCCTGAAAATCAATCCCGATTATGCGGAAGTTTACAACAGTCGTGGGGAAGTCTGGAGTGAAAAAAATGATACGGCAAAAGCCATGAAAGACTTCAACAATGCCCTGAAACTGAATCCGAATTTGGCAGATGCCTATTGCAACCGGGGTGTTCTCTGGAGCCGGAAAAATAATGATGATAACGCCATACTGGATTTCAACAAGGCCATTTCCCTTGATCCTGATTCTTCAAAATCATATTATCACAGAGGCATGGCCCTGAACAGCAAGGGGCTGTATTATCCGGCTATTGCGGACTACAATAAAGCCATACAATTGAATCCAAAATTTGCAAAAGCCTATAATCAGCGCGGCATATCCTGGGATAATAAAAATAATCTGCGGCAGGCTATCGCAGACTATACAAAATCCCTGGAAATCGACCCCAAATATGCTGCCGGACACTTTAACCGGGGACTTGCATATAGCAAACAGGAAGATCATGACAAGGCCATTGAGGATTTCAGTCAGGCGATTTCCATTTTCCCGAATCATAGCCTGACCTATCTCCAGAGAGGCATAAGCTGGAAAAAAAAGGAACAATACGACAAAGCCATAAACGATTTCAATAAAGCCCTTGAGATTGACCCACTTTTTGCTAATGCATTTTTACAGCGCGGTATTGCATGGGGACTGAAAAACAACTATAAAAAAGCAATTCAGGATTACACAGAGGCGATTGAGTTACAGCCACAACTAGGAGAAGCGTATTATAATAGAGGTCTTGCATGGGATTACCTGGGCAATAAACAAAATGCCCTTGCCGACAGCACCAAGGCTGCATCCCTTGACTCCCGTTTTGCAGTAACCTCATATGATCATTCCGGCCAGGCGGGCAAGGAAAATACCGAAACCAAAAAGACCAGGCCCATCAACATCAGCAAAGATGCAAAAGAATTATTAAACAAAGGCCTTGCATGGGATAAGCAGGGGAAATATGATGAAGCGATCGAGGATTACAACAAGGCTATTCGAATAGACCCGAATTTCGCCTCTGCGTATTTTTACAAAGGGCTTGCCCAGTATAATAAGGGGGAACTGAAAACAGCCCTTTCGGATTTTCAGAGAGCACTGACTCTGGATCCGGAAAACAATGAATATAAAAGGATTGTATCCAGCCTGAATGCCAAGCTGAAACAGGATGCATCTCCCCCGAAGGAGAATGGGTCCTGATGTGGAGCAATCAGTATCCCAATGCCTGATTGATCAGAACAACAGAAATATCCGTCAGCATTGGCCTTCGGTGCAGAATGGTGGTGATATTACAGATCCTTGCGTCTGCATTGCAATCAACACAGATACCGCTCTTTGCACAGGGCGTATCCATATTCAGACTCTTCGCCCTCATGGGTGCGGCTACATCATGAACTCTTTTGATTGCCTGATCCAGATCCCCTGTCACCTTATTCATTCCCGCCACGATGATCACCTTTCCGGGACCAAATGACATGGCGTTTGTCCGGTTGCCGATCCCATCGACATTTACAATTTCTCCAGTCAGGGAAATCGCATTGGCGCTGCATATAAAACAGTCACAACCCGCCTGCTGTTTTCTCCGGGTTACCTGTTCTTCAAAGCTCAGCCCTGCTTCCAGATGATCAATGACTGTTTTTCCCTCCGCACGCAGCATATCATGGAGGCCTAAGGAGCGGGTGGTATCCGAGCCTCCAAACCCAAACCGTTCATATCCTTCAAACATTTTCAGCAGCAGGGAGCGGGCATCTTCTATCGTATCCACAAAATGGGCATCAAACCGGTGCTTTCTCAGATTCCCCACACATGCCTCTCCCCATTTTTTCCACAGCCATTTCTGATATTGGTCTTTCTCCATGCTATCCTCTTTCAGGCTGCTTTGTAAAATACAGAACCAGGCTCTTACCGACAATCGGATTCAACAGCCTGTCGATCCATCGGGTAAGCAAGGGTTTTTTCATGATGTCCCAGGTCAGAAACCGTTTATACAGATTCACGGCAGCAGAGTCCTCCCTGGTCGGTCCGACAAAACATTTCAGCCACCAGTAGGGCGAGTGCAGACTGTGGGCAAAATGCATTGCCCAGTTCCGGACGCCTTCATTTTCCAGCCTGCGTATCAGTTGCTTTCTGGTATAAATCCGGACATGCCCCTGGTTTGCATTATAATATTCGTCGGAAAGCGCCCAGCATATCCTCTCCGGAAAATACCTTGGCACACTGACCACAAGGGTTTTCCCGGGTTTCAATATCCGGATGATTTCCTTCATGGCTACCTGATCTTCCGGAATATGTTCCAGAACCTCTGAGCAGATTACCAGATCAAAAAAATTATCCTGAAATGGAAGATTTTTGATATCCGCCGCAGAGATGATCCATGTCCCGCCTCCATGTTCACCTAATGCATCATGGTAGCGAAGGCGTTCCCTGGCCTCACACAGATCCTTAAAATTCAAGTCCGCACCCACCACGGTGATCTTTTCAAAACGGTATGCCTCACAGGTATGGCGTCCGGACCCGCAGCCGATATCCAGAATCCGGTACCCGGGCTTGATATCCAGTTTTTTAAAATCCACGGTAATCATCCATCACCTCCCGGTATACACGAACGGTTTTCTCTGCCGCAGCTCTCCATGTGAATTGTTCCTGCATTCTTTTATACCCGGCATCCCCGATCTTTTGGGCGTACTCCGGATGGTCAAGCAGATTGAGAATTGCATTTGCAAGGGCCTGGTAATCTGCCGGAGGCACCAGTATGCCGGCATCCCCCACCACTTCCGGCAACGCGCCGCCGGTTGTACTGATAACCGGTACACCGCAAGCCATGGCTTCACCAACCGGTAAGCCAAATCCTTCATACACGGATGGGACTACTGCCATCGCTGCTTTTGCATATTGTCTGACAAATTCCTCATTATCGATCCGGCCGGTAAAAGTAACATATTTTCCGATCCCCAGGTTTTGAATCAGCTTCACAATACCGCCGTTTTTCTTGGGTGTACCAACCACAATCAGCCGGATTTCTCTCTTTTTTACAATCTCGGCAACTGCCTGCAGAAGATAATACAGTCCTTTTAATGGCGTATCCGCACTGTTGGTTACGATAATCCGATTTTTCTCTCTCTGGATTTCAGGGACCGGATAAAAACGATGGACATCGATTCCATTTGGAACCACCCGGAAATTGTCTGCCGGTATGGAAAAGTCCTTCTGAATATCCTTTTTTGCACATTCCGAAACCGTGATAATCCGGGAAAGCCGCTTTGAAACGCGTTTCTGCATCTCCACAAATGAATACCACCGAAGATGCTTCAACTTTTTCCAGGGAGACCGGACACTTTGAATTGCAATTTCACGATCCACCGTGATGGGATGGTGGATGGTTGCAACCGTTGGAATGAACTTGTTTATGGCCCAGACTCCATAGGACAGACTTTGATTATCATGAACAATATCATACTCATGGAATCGGTTCCACAAAAATTGAAGTGCCCGGAATCCAAAGGTATAGGTCTCTGGAAATCCCATGGTGGACACACCGATCCACTCAATCAGATTAATGGGATTCCACAACTCCTGAAGGGATGGAATCCGAAACAGATCCTCAGGATTATACAGATCCAGACAGGGAAGCATGGTCAGCTTGACATCATCGTCCAATAGCGGATCTGGCGGGCCGGCCACAACTTCAACCCGATGTCCCAGGTCTGCAAGTGCCCGGCTTAAATTCCGGATATATACACCCTGTCCGCCTGAATGCGGGTTGCTGCGATAGCTTAAAAGACAGATTCTAAGCGATTTCCTGTTGCCGGCAGACATATTCGGTATTCCCTCCTATTGCCTGACCAGACAGATAGTGACCCTTTTGCAGATCATGATGTGATTCTGAATCATAAGCACTTGGACTTCCTTTTGTTCGTCCTTCTTTTCAAATGGATTGAACCTGAAAAAAACAAATCCAGATCCAGCCGTTTCAAATACAGCTACCAGGCAATATCCGTCAAGTTTTTTTTATCAGGGAGTGATTCAGAGGAGGGATCAGAGGCATAATTGCTGACGATAAAACAGATGGACAAGATTTTTAAAAATTATACCCAATAGACAGATTGACAGACCTGGATTCCCAGTTGACTTCATTCAATGTTGACCGGGTTGCTCCGCCGCCTGACCAATAAAGGGTGTCAGTTCCCGGGTCTGTATCCCATACCTGCCATCCATAGGTCAGTCCGATCAGCCAGCGTTCCGCAAACAGGCGGTTGATGCCGACATTCATGATCCTGCCCTGGCCATCCGCCTCATGCATGAAACTTACCGGATGGGCGAAATCATCTCTCAGGTTCCAGTCTGCATAGGCTTTAAAGGAAGCCGTATGATATTCAATGGAAGCTATCATGTGTATCTGATAGATGATTTCACAGTCCAGATCAAACCCGGCAAATACCGTCCGCCAATTCGATTCATAGGTGCTGTTGAGTCCGGAAATCTCCCGGGAGGATGGAGGGGGAAGATCATCGGATAATGTAATTGTCTGAATCCCATCTGTCTGTCTGATCTTCTGGGTATGATAGGATAGCCCGACATGTGGGGCGACAAGGAGCCTGTTTTTTAAAAAATCAACCTGGTAACCGAACCCGATGGACAGATCCTGTATCTCATCCGAAAGGCTGGACTCAGACTGGGAGTAGATCGAATTCCTGTCATTTTCCTGATAATCCGAATCTGTCCCCGTTCCTTCAGCGATTTTCCCAAAACTGATAGAGGCCTTTGAATAAAGTTTATTCACCACGGCTTTTACATCAAAACCTGCCTCATAGATCGTTAAATTATCATACTGGAGCTCTGATAAAATATTCGGAGAATAATCCGGTGCGGCAATGTTCCAATTCAAATTTCCTTTCCGGTAGCCGGACCGGGTATCCAGGCGTATGTTTTTTGAATACCCGAAGGAATCCTCATAGATATCTGCTGCACGGGCAGTCTGAAGATCGATCTGAAACAGCGCCACCATCCAAAAAAATGTTACCCATTGCAGGATAACAGACGCTGTTTTTTTCATGGCAATTTTTTGTTTCACAATACAAAGATCTCCTGAGGTGATTCCGGGGAAAATGTTTCCAGCGAGGTCTGAGATGAGAAGTGTTGCATGGGAAAACAGGAAAAGTTCCTGTTTTCCCATTACTGCAAAAACAGATTACCTGACTGTGGCACCGCCGATAACCAGAAGCTGGACACCTCCGGTTCCCGAAGGCAATTCTGCATCCGCAACCGTTGAAGGGTCTCCAATCTGATCGGTTACCGTAGCGTCATAGGTAATGGTTGGAGGATCAATTTCCGTGATCGCAAGAGCGTCAGATTCCGCGGGAGGATTGTCAAGGCTTTCCATGATCAGGGCTTCCTCAGCAGCCTTGATGACATAATCGGTTCCTGCTGAAGTTACAACAGTACCGTCTGCGATATTGAACATGGGGGTCCACTCGCCGGCATCCTCGTTAAAGGCCCATGGAATACAGAGTTCAAATCCATTGTATTCAATATTAAACTTTTTACCATTGTTCGAAACATCCGCCTCTCCGCTCGACCAGTTGACATCATTGGCATTGGAGTGGGTATAGGTCATGATGATCGGAGCCTCAAAAGCCACATAATTACCATCCGCATCTCTTAATGTGGTGAAATGCTGCCACTGGTCGTTTCCGGTCTGCCAGGAATAGAATGTGCCCTCATCATGTGCCTGCCACCAGGTTTCTGCGGTAAGGGAATCGTTGGTCACCAGCGGCATTATATTGTATCCCCAACTGTAATTTGAA
>CAMBQS010000099.1 GCA_945870015.1 Desulfocicer vacuolatum DSM 3385 | reverse complement strand
CTCAACTGCTTCTTGCTTTCAGCGTCGTTCCAAACTAGAGGGTAAGTGTTATAATCAGATCTCCATTTATATCAAGTAAATATTGTTTAAAAATGGTTTTCGTCCTTTGAGATCGGATATCAGCTCAGCCAGTATTTCATTCCCGATTGATGAGCACTTTTCAAATAAGGGTATCAGATTTTTCTGTTTTTTTGCAAGGATGAATTTGAGTTGAGCGGAATGAATGATTTTATAGCGGAGTCGTTCACTGTCTGAATGGATTAGGGGTTGTTTTTTCCTTACGAGCCCTTGTCCATGAGTTTGAACGACGCAGTCTTAAAATTATTCATGGAGCGGAATAAAAGGCCGGGAATAAAGTTAACCTCAATGAAATTACGATTCACTTTAAAAAGCAATGCGGGCAACCACAAGGGAATATGGGCAACCACAAGGGTTTGCCCCTACGGGTGTAAAAACGATCGACCGGGAGAATAGGGCACCCTTTATATTTTGCATTTGAAAAATAACAGCGTAAATGACCCCTGTGCCTGTAACACCGACCTTGCGTTCATTTACCGACCACCTTGCGCGGGGTTTGTTGGCTTATTTTAGGCATTTCCGAGGCTGAAATGCTCTCGCTATAGAAGAGGGCCTCTATCGCAACTGTTTCTCTGGGAGAATTTCCGGTCACAAGATAACCGGTCAATCGGGCGTAATTGTTCCAATCGACGTCGAGTTGGTAAGTTGCCGATAGTTTCCTGTCGTTTTTTGTAAAGTCGATTCTCAGGGCTGGAATATCATCAATCACTCGGACGATCATTGCATAGCCAACGGAAACCTTTCCATTTACCCGCTTTTGAACCTCCAACTTCCCATTCTTTTTCACCATTGTTATTGTTCCGGAATATGTGCGGCCCGACTGAAGATCCTTTCCGAGAATCTCGTACCCACCCACGAAAAACTCAAGGGGGGGCGCACTCCTTTCATGAGAGGTTTCGGCTCTGACCAATCCTGGAAGTAAAATGGCTATATAAAGAAAAAAGGTGAATCTAAAGAGCTTCATGATCTACCTCACTCAGAAGCGGACAGGGACGCCTTTTGCATTGTTATATTTTCAGTTCCAGACAGATGTAGATACCGGAACGTTCAATCGCTATCAATGATGGAAAAGAATATCTGTTTCACATTTCTCAACCGGAAAAAATGCTAACTTGTTAAGGCTTTGGCAACAGCCTGTGGATTCTCTGAAGCGATTTTTAAAAGAGCTTTGGCCGGTCCATCTGGGACTCGCCTTCCTTGCTCCCAATTTTGTAAAGTAGATATGCTGACACCAAATCATAAGCGCAAATTCACTTTGAGACTTTCGAAGTTTGGCTCTTATCATCTTGATATCTAAAGGGGTAAATTCAAACCTTCGCGAAGGTGATAGCTTTCCGCTCTTAATTTTACCAGCTTGACGAACACTTTTTACAAGATTATTGAAATCATTCTTTTTCATAGTAAAAACTCCTTGATGAGGTTCTTGATTACCTTCAATTGAGAAGGAGTAAGATCTTCTTGCTTGTTTTTCGGGTAAACCAGCAACATATAAATTACCTCATTCTGTTTATCCCAGTAATAGATCAAGCGCAGTCCGCCACGTTTTCCCACACCCTGGGTTTTCCATCTCATTTTTCGAAGGCCACCACTACCTTGAATAATTTTTGCAAGTTCTTCTATGCTTTCGGAGCAAGGGAACCATTCAAATATTTATGAATAATACTTGAGATAAATGTTTGATAAGGGATTCCTTCTTCAATAGCTTTTATCTGGATTTGATGGTAGTCCTTTTCACTCAGACGGAGATTGATTCGTTTATTTTTTTTTAGAGTATTTCGAGCCGCTATAATTGCTTTTTCTTTTTCCTGTTTTATATTTTTCACAGGTTTCCATTCGCCCTTCTCAATTGATTCCATCAATTCTTTTTCTTCTTTATCAATCGGATCAAATATTTTCCTGTTTATTTTTTTCATCATTCCCCCTTTAGGCTATAGCGCTTTGTATATTTTCGACTTGGGAAGGCCGTTTTTAGAAAAATCTCATTATTTTTTTCCACAAAAGGTACAATAACAGCATACCCCTCAATTCCCAGGACATAAATTTTTTGATTCGGTCGTGTTGGGTTTTCTTCGATATCGAGGATATGCCCTGATTCGATTAAAAAGGCAATCTGCTCAAAGGAAATCCCGCGCTCAGCCTTCAAAATTTCATTTTTGTCAAGATTCCAATTGAAATATTTCATGTTGTCAATATAAGCCAATGTCTGCCTTTTGTCAATATTGGTTTGGGTTTTGAAATATAATGCAAGATGTCGTATTGAAATATAAAAACGCAAAATGTCCCTATTACACGATTACCTGTTCAAACGTAACAGGACGTATTGGGGACGTACATTAAAATATGAATTGACATTATAATAGTTCAATGATAATTCATTGTTATGCCAAGAAAAGCAAGAATAGATGCACCAGGTGCCATACATCATATAATCGGTCGGGGTATTAACCGGCAGGAAATCTTTTCCGATAAAAAAGACTACAGTAATTTTCTGGAACGTCTTGGAGATTTATTGACCGGGAGCAAAATATCCTGCTACGCATGGGCATTGATACCGAATCATTTTCACCTCTTATTAAGGACAGGAGATGACTCGATTTCAAATATAATGAAAAGATTATTGACCGGATATGCTGTCAGTTACAATCGGCGTCATGATCGATCGGGGCACCTTTTTCAAAATCGCTATAAATCCATTCTTTGTCAGGAAGACACATATTTATTAGAACTGGTTCGCTATATTCATTTAAATCCACTGAGGGCGACAGTAGTTTCAAATTTCAACAAACTAAGCCGACATCCTTATTGCGGTCATGCGGTGATTTTGGGTCGCAGGAACCATGACTGGCAGGATACGGAATATATATTGCGATTATTTGGAAAGAGGGTCGGTTCAGCAAGAAGAAAATACAGTGAATTTGTAAAGAAAGGTATTGAACAGGGCAAGCGACCTGACCTGATCGGTGGAGGGCTTCTAAGGAGTCATGGAGGATGGTCGGGTGTCAGATCAATGGTAAAGGCAGGAGAATATCAAAAAGGGGATGAACGTATTTTGGGTGATGGGGAATTTGTCACAGAGGTTCTTGCCTGCGCGAAGGAGAAGCTGGAAAACAAATACCGAATGAAGGCCAAAGGTTTCGACCTGGAGAGTCTTATTCATCGGGTGGCGGAACTCACTGGACTGACAGAGGCTGAGATACTTGATGGAGTGAGGGATAAAAAACGCACAGATGCCCGGAGTATACTGGTATATTGGGCAACAGATCAGTTGGGTATTACTCAAGTCAGATTGGCGGAAAAGCTGAATCTAACCCAGTCCGCTATTAGTCATGCTGGTCGAAGGGGGCGAATTCTTGTAAAAAACAATCAATATTTTTTAAGTTGAAGCTATTTTTCATATTTTCATGTACGTCCCCGAATGCGCGCGTCCCCGAATGCGCGTCCCCGAATGTCCAATTGTTGTGCCCAAAAAACAGCTTGCGTAATAACTCATTTATAATTATATTGTAATTATGGAATCAATAACATTCATTTGGGATGAAAATAAAGCACATGAGAACCGTAAGAAGCATAAAATATCGTTTGAGGAGGCACAAACTATTTTTACGGACCCAAATGCCAGAATGATCGCCGATTTAGAACATTCTATCGATGAAGACAGATTTGTCCTCCTTGGAATAAGCTCTGCATTAAGGTTGCTTGTTGTTTGCCATTGTTACCGTGAGGAAGATATGCTTGTTCGTATTATATCCGCTCGGAAAGCAACCAGAAAAGAGAAAAAGCAATACGGGAGTTTTTATTATGAAAAGTGAATATGATTTTTCAAAATCGGTTAAGAATCCATATGCCAAAAACCTTAAAAAGCAGGTGACCCTCCGTCTCGGCGTTGATGTGATTAAATATTTTAAGAACCTATCTGAGGAAACAGGGGTTCCATATCAGAACCTTATCAATCTCTACTTACAAGACTGTGCTCATTCACAAAAAAAGCTGCGTTTGAACTGGGCCTCAAAATAAAATTGAAAGCTGAACCATGCCTTACGCTCGAATGGCATATTCCGCTTCGCTTCATCGCCATCGGTGAAGGCAACGTTGCACACAAAAGCTGAAAGGCAAAGAACAACATGACGGCAATAGAAATCATTAATGCAGACAGGCGGCATTTCTCGGATTTTGGATGGTTGAAAACGTACTGGCTATTCTCTTTCTCCAACTACTTTGACCCCCGCAACATCCAATTCGGAGCATTAAGGGTCTTTAATGACGATGTTGTTGAATCGGGAATGGGATTCCCGACTCATCCTCATGAGGAAATGGAGATCGTAACCATTGTTCTTGATGGCGAGATGACCCATGAGGACAGCATGGGCAACAAGACGGTCATCCAGGCCGGGGATGTCCAGCGAATGTCTGCTGGAACTGGTTTGACTCATTCAGAGTTCAATCTATCCCGAAAACCGGTGCACTTCTATCAGATTTGGATTTTCCCGGACAAGGCAGGCCTTCATCCGACATACGACCAGAAGTTTTTTGTGCCGAGTGATTGGAGGAATCGTCTTTTTCCGGTGGCGTCCGGGCAAAATCTGCCGGGCACAGTAACTTTTCACACGGATGCCACTATCTATCGCTGTGAGCTTGACAAAGGCATGGATGTTACCTTGAAAGGAACAACCGGGCGGCGGATCTTTGTCTATCTGACCAAAGGCTCTCTGTCAGCCAATGGCAATAAGATGGCGGTAAAGGATCAAGCGAGGATTGATATAGACGAACCGCTTGTTCTTAAGGCCGATGAACAGGCTGATTTCATCCTAATCGACATTCCTTCCTGCAAGGGTTGGGGCTACAGCGGAGAGACGCTACTAGGGAAAAAGAGATGAGGCTTTGGTTATGCACCGTCCGTTCTGTGAAGCGTGCGGTAGCGGAAGGAGGATGTTTCGATGAGTTGGCGACGAGCATTCATTGCGTGGTTGACGATTACACTTTTAGCTGGATGTCTGGGATACCCAAATAAGGTTGAGCCGGTTAAAGGATTTGATCTCGAAAAATATTTAGGTAAATGGTATGAGATCGCGAGATTGGACCACTCATTTGAAAGAAATCTTGAACAGATATCTGCTGAATATTCGGTTCGCGAAGATGGTGGTGTGCGGGTGAAGAATCGCGGATTTTCCATTAAAGAGAACAAGTGGGAGGAAATTGTCGGTAAGGCATACTTTGTAAACCAGCCCGATGAAGGGTATTTGAAGGTTTCTTTTTTTTGGCCTTTTTATGGTTCATATGTAATATTTGAATTGGATAATAATGATTATCAGTACGCTTTCGTTACAGGGCCAAACGAATCATATCTCTGGTTTTTATCGCGCACTCCGACTGTTCCTTATGGTCTCAAAGAAAAATTTCAAAAAAGAGCAAAGGCATTGGGTTTTAAAACCGAAGAGTTAATCTGGGTAAAACATAAATAGCCGGGCCGGACGGCAAAGGCCTGTGCGCTTTGATCCCCAACCATTTTCATCTGTTACTGGGCTGTGCGTGAACTGGGAATATCAATGACCGATGTGGCGGATCATCTGAAGATCGCTGTTCAGACTGTGAGCATTGCAGTAAAAAAAAGGGAATGCAAGTTGTTCGGAACGAGGGGTTGGAATTGTCAAAAATAGTAAATTAAAAATGTAAAGGGCGTTCCCCCATGAAACTTTCTACAATAATGGCTTTCCTGCTTCTGAGTGTGTCGCTGACACCTGTAACGGCCTGCGGTGAAACCGTCTCTTTCCCATTGCAACTGGATTACCCTTTTCTAAAAACCCTTTTGATTCATTCCGCTTTCACAGACCCCAACCAGACAATACTCATCTCCGATCCGGCGAACGACTGCCAGCAAATTTCTCTTTCGAATCCAAACGTTGTGAGTGAGAATCATCTATTGCGGATTGATGCTGAGGTCCATCTGAAAGGGGGAATACTGATGGGGCAAGGCTGTTTATTTTCCATCGAATGGGATGGGTATCTGGTGGCACACATGAAACCTGTCATGAACCCCGACACCTGGGAGCTATCCTTTGACCCGGTGGATTTCGTTCTTCTGGACAAAGATCGCCGGCCGGAGAAGGGACAGTTATGGGATTATTTTGAAGCGCCTGTTATGGAGCGCATGAGACAAACCCGCATTGTGGTTAATGATCCAATAGATCAGTTCAAACTCTTTCTACTTTCCGTTGTGCCTGTAGCAGAACAACCCCGCGTAAACGCAATGCTTGCGACCCTCAGGCCCGGTGTAATTGGCACCGAACCGGAAGCGATAAAAATAGAAATCTCCGTGGATATTGAAGCCGTGCCGGCCGCTGCGAAACCACCGGCTCCGGCAACCCTCTCTCCCAGGGAAATTGATGACTTTATCGCCGTCTGGGAAACATGGGATTCTTTCCTGGTTCAGACACTGATGTCTCTGATGGACAAGCCGTTAACCCCTGAAGAACGTGAAACGCTGCTTACGATTCTGCTTGACACACGGTATCGATTTATTGGGGAACTTGAGGCAAATGCCCCATCTGCGTCTACCGATTTTGTTAGAGAGCAGTTTGTAGATGTATGGAAAAAGCTGTCACCAATTTTAAAAAACCATCTTTCCAGACAGCCATCCGCCAATTCATGGGGATACCTTGCGTTTTTTACATCGTCGGATGCATTGGCAGCCCTGGATAAACTTGGGCCGTTATTGAATATTGAAATCAGCCGGAACGGACTCATTCGACTGGCTCGGATGCTGTCTGAGGATAAAAATCTTACCCTTCAATATAACCTGCAGGTGAATCCGGATCTGAGAACCCTTCTGGGTTTGGGATCGCCCATCGATATTACCGGCCCGGCTATTAACGAAAAATTACTGGAACAGGAAGACATGGAAACGGAACCGGAAACGAATATTCCGCCTTCTTCCATGAATGGCCGGCAGTTGATTGTATCGAAACTTTACAAGGCATTGTCACCAAGGATTTGCTGGGCAGGCAAATCAGGATCAAAGGCCGGCATGAAAGAAATGAAACAGTGGTTGGTGACCAAGGACAATGTTGAAGCCCATCTTGAAAAAATTAAACCCATTCTGGCGGCTGCCACCAGGGAAAAGTTAAAGAAGAACAGCATCCCGAAAAGTTATCATAATATGTTTCAGCATGCGGTTTACGCCACTGCATGGCAGGAAAGCTGTTTTCGTCACTTTATTATTGATAATAAAAAATTGACTTATATCCGGTCATACAGCAACACATCCATCGGGATAATGCAAATTAATGAACGGGTATGGCGGGGAATATACAATATTGAACACCTCCGGTGGGATGTCACCTACAATGTTGCTGCCGGGGTTGATATCATGAATCTTTATTTCATAAAATATGTGCTGCCCAAATTAAAATCGCTTAAAGGAAAGGATCTTTCAGGCGACGATGTGCCGGTGTGCTCGCTTTATGCCATGTACAATGCCGGCCCTGGTGAATTTTCCAGGTATGTGAAACGACGGAAAACCGGTAAGTTCACCGAAATAGACAAGCATTTCAAGGAAAAATATACATGGGTTAAAAGCCGTCAGTGGGACAAGCTGCATGATTGTTTTTAAGAAAAAGGGTCCCTCTGACCCAAAACGATGCACTTGGAACCGCAGCAATTCTGGGCATCCGGAGGTAGTCTACCTCCTCGTCGGCACGAAAACAGGCATCCGCATCAATCACGGTGAACCAGTGAGCTATGGTTCGGTAATAGAGGTAAACAATGGCAGATTATGGTGAATGGAACCGCAAGGGTGCAACTCTTAGCGATGTAACAGCGAAGAAGGAATATGGCGTTGACCGGGAATTTATTGTCAAAGGTATACGTGCAGGCAAACTTGAATACCGGGAAGGAGCGATGTGGGGCAATCCATATCTCAGGCTTTTAAGAAGTCAGCTTGAAAAATATATCGCTGAAGAACTCGGCCAGGATAATTTAGCAAATGAAAAGAATAAAACAGAGCTTCAAAAGATAAAAAGGGAAATCACCAGACTAAAAAAGAGTTTAAAAGAACTTGAGGATAGAAAAATAGAACTGGAAAGAATGATGAAATAGGAGACCGAATACATGCACTCGGACTATAAAAAGCGTCGTTCGTTCCTCGCCCTGCTTTTTGTGTCCGGTGATGCGTGGCGTTTAAAAAGTGTTTCCAAGCCGGAAATATACAAAAATGTTTAGAAGTAAAAAAGGTGAAGTATGAAAAAGATTCGATTAACAAAAGAAGAAAAAGAAGTTGAAAATTCTTTGTTAAGCGGCGAATTCAAGTCATTGAAGGGTAGAGAATTGTCAAAAATAGTAAATATAAAAATATAAAGGGCGTCCCCTAAGTCCATCAATCGGTGTTGAATATCGTTGTAAGATAGTATGAAGAATTCTCCTGCTTGATAAAAATGTTCAGGGATGGAGAATCTCCGGCTTTGGAAAAAATATCATTCATGGAAAATCGGCCTTTGCTGTCTGTTTTTATATAAGTAATCGGCATGTCTCCGGTGGATTGGATAATCAGCGTTTCTCCGGGAGCTGGCTCTTTTTTGCCGCAGAGGAGCGCTCTGCCTGTTCTTAAAGTGCCTGTTTTTTCAACAGTTTTGATACGGCTTTTGGCTATGCCTTTGTCAATGAAAAAAACCGGGTCAACAAGGACAGGTGCGGAGAGTATCAGTGGGGTTGCCAGAACAGCAGCCACGCCTGCTGCATTGTTTTCCCGGTTGGTATAAGAGATGAATTCATCTTTTTTTTCCATACACATGGGAATTTTTAACAATATCATGGTACTACTTGTATCGGATGACTCCGTGAAATCATAAGCATAGCCAATCCGTTCACCCGGCATGCTTTTCCCTAGACTTTTTTCCGGAACCTGGGGAAAATATTTATCTGCAGCGGCATTCAGTTTTTCTTTAACCCCTTCCAAACGGGGTGGATTGGTTTTTTCCTGCATATTCGGTGCGGTCGCACATCCGGTGAGATATTGCAGAACGATAAACAAAACAAGCAGGGGAATACAGGCTCTTTTCATATCGGGTCCTTTATTTAACAGACTGAATTGTTATAGATTATTCGATAATCGGAAACATCCCTCTTTCCTTCATGAACAGGATGCCATCTTCAGAAAGTCCGAAATTGATGGTCGCCTGAGCAAGGGGTCCGGGAGTGCCTTTTGTAGCAAAAGAATAGATCAGGTAAATCGGATAATCTTTATCGGCCGGTGCCAGCCCATCTATTTTTATCATTTTTACGCTTTGATCCCGTGGAAGCGCTCCCTGGGCGATAAAGGAGATTGCACCGGGAATATTTTTCACCCCTTCGATGGCCATGGTCGACTGGTATGTCAGGAAATTATATTTTATCTCTTTCAGCCGCATGACAAGCTGTTTGAAGTTTTTATGTTCTCCGGTTTCAAGGCCGGGAACAATGGTTATGATGCGTTGGTCCAGTCCGCCCAGATCTTTCCAGTTGGAGATCCGGCCACTGAAGATATCACGGAGCTGAGCAAGGGATAGGTTATCGATAGTGCAGGGCTGCGAAGGCGCACACTGCGGATTGGTAATCACGGCGATGGAGTCCCGGCAAAACGGGATTTCAACAAAACCGTTTTCTTTTAA
>CAMBQS010000098.1 GCA_945870015.1 Desulfocicer vacuolatum DSM 3385 | reverse complement strand
ATGTCATGATTCACATACTCGGCCCCGGTGATCATGGGAACGCCTTCCACAAACAGAGCCAGTTCAGGATCTGAAATATCAACTACTACCTTATGACGAAGGGTTTCAAGTTCCAGTACCTGACTCAGTTTATGAATAAACAATCTGGAAAACCGGATAAAATAGTCAACCGAAGGAGACAGTTCATCCTCTTTTCTGTAAAAGCCAAGATAAAACAGCCAGGTTCCGGATTGATGGATATAGCTGTCATAAATGGAATTCTGTATCCGGATAGTATTCTCAGAGGCCATTTCCTGGGTATCTTCCCATTCCGGCAGAATTGTCCGGTCGGGCATGACGGAAAAGGTGAGTATGGTGTTCAATCTATTTTTCATCCGTTGGAATCGTCCACGTTTTCCAACGGGAAAAGGGCATGCCCTTCAAAAACGGTTACTATTACAATATGATCTTCAAAAACCTGATAAACAATGCGATAATTTCCTTCGATCCGTTCACGGATATCGTCACGCGAAAATTCAGGTACTTTGCGCCCTGCAAGAGGTGAATGAAGTGTATTGCGTGCAAGCGCTCTCAAACGTTCAATCCACTTCTTGGCTGCATTCGGATTGTCGGCAGCGATATACCGCTGGATAGCCAGCAGGTCCTGTTTGGCTGTTTCGGTCCAAAAGAGCTTCATAACTCCATGTCCAGGGCTTCATCTGGTATCACCCGCCCATGATGAACATCTTTCAAACCTTTTTGAACAGCATCAACAAAACGGATCTGTTCCGTGAGAAAGTCAAAATCAGCAGGAGAAATAAGGACGGCCGCTGCCTTTCCATTTTGAGTAATGACAAGGGGTTGGTGCGAGTTCTGAATGTCGTAGAGCATTTTGGACGCCCTGGTTTTAAAATCCGACAGGGAAACGATATTTTTGGAAATGTTTAATGGTTTCATGATAGCTCCTGTAAATTAATTCGGGATTGTTTCGATACTGAATATAGAATCGAATTCGGATTTGTTCAAGAGCAAAATTCATCCACCAAGCAACGGGTTCCATGCATTTGAAGGAAATAAGAAGGGGAAATTTTCAATAAAAAAGCCCATTGGATTTCCAATGGGCTCGTTGTATTAAAATGGCGCGCCCGGAGGGATTCGAACCCCCGACCTACGGATTCGTAGTCCGGCGCTCTATCCAACTGAGCTACGGGCGCACGTTAATAAAGTTATTTCAGATAAGCCAAAAAGAAATAATTGTCAACGAGAAGTTTATCTGCTTTATATAAAAGCATGAATCATGAGCATTATATAAAATTTGCATTGGAACAGGCAGAAAAGGCCAGGCAGATGAATGAAGTGCCTGTGGGGGCATTGCTGGTTGATAATGCCGGAAATATTCTGGCCAGAGCCTTTAACCAGACCATCCATATGAATGATCCGACTGCTCATGCTGAAATCCTGGTTCTCCGTCAGACCGGTCATTATGTCCAGAATTACAGGCTGTTGAATACAACCCTTTATGTAACAATTGAACCCTGTGTCATGTGCATGGGAGCCATTGTCCATGCACGGGTGGAACGGGTGGTTTTTGGTGCCCATGATCCCAAATGGGGAGGAGCCGGATCGTTGTATAACCTTGCTGATCAAAATTATTTGAATCACAGTGTGAAAGTGATATCCGGTGTTTGCGAGCAGGAGTGCCGGGAGATGATTCAGGCTTTTTTCAGGGAAAAACGAAAATCTGTTGCAAGATAGCCTCTCATGCCCTAATAAAAAGAGTCCGAAAGAAAAAAAGCAAAGACAAAATTCCGGATAAACCGATCTGTTTCATAAAATTCAGGATAATCAAAAGGAGCTTCTTGTGGCTAATATCATCGTTATCGGTACGCAATGGGGAGATGAGGGAAAGGGTAAAATCGTCGATCTTCTGGCAGAATATGCAGACTATGTTGTCCGCTTTCAGGGAGGAAACAATGCCGGGCACACCATGGTCGTGGATGGCGAGCAGTTTATCAGCCATCTGGTACCTTCCGGAATTTTACAGGGAAAAACCTGCTTTATCGGAAACGGTGTGGTTGTCGATCCCGAAGTCCTCCTTGGAGAGATTGAATACCTGAAAACAAAAGGCATTGATGTAGGCCCGGACAAACTAAAAATAAGCGAAAGAGCCCAGGTGATCATGCCTTATCATAAAGCCATTGACCTTGGGCGCGAAAGAATGAAGGGTGACAAGAAGATCGGAACCACCGGTCGGGGCATCGGCCCGTGTTACGAAGATAAGGCCACCCGAAGGGGTATCCGTTTTGTGGATCTGATCGATCCAAAAGGCTTTGCAGATAAAGTCCGTACCATCCTGAAAGAGAAAAATTTCTATCTGACCGGTTTTCTGTCGGAAGATGCAATCGATCCGGAAGAGGTGATCGGGAAATACAACCAATATGCCCGGCAACTGGCTCCCTATGTTGAAAATGTTTCCGTATCCATCTATTCCGGGATTCAGGGCAATAAGCATGTCCTGTTCGAAGGAGCCCAGGGCACACATCTGGATATTGATCATGGAACCTATCCCTATGTCACATCATCCAATACCGTGTCCGGAAACGCTGCCTGCGGCTCTGGAATCGGCCCCATGGAAATCACCGGGGTTCTTGGCATTGTAAAAGCCTATACAACAAGGGTAGGGTCCGGACCTTTTCCCACAGAGCTGTTTGATGATATCGGGGATGCCATCCAGAAAAAAGGTGCGGAATTCGGAGCCACCACCGGAAGAAAAAGACGCTGCGGCTGGCTGGATACCGTGATTCTGGAAAATGCAATCCGGCTGAACAGCATCTCCGGGCTGGTGATTACCAAGCTGGATGTGTTGGGCGGACTGGATGAAATCAAAATCTGTACAGCTTATGACTATAATGGAAAAATCCTGAATCATTTTCCGGCGGATCTGGATATTCTGGCTGCATGCAATCCGGTTTACGAAAGTCTGCCGGGCTGGCAGGAGGATATCTCCGCCATCCGGAAATTCAAGGATCTGCCGAAAAATGCAAAGGATTATCTGAACCGGATTGAGGAACTGATCGAAACACCGATTGACATTGTATCGGTAGGGCCGGGCCGGAAAGAAACCATTGTGTTACGGAATTGTTTCAAAGAATAGGGTTTTGCTTCATTCTTTTGATTTCAATAGTTAGCTGCTTTCTATCGAAGATTGAATTAAACTGACCCAAATTTAGGCATAAAGATGGAACAAGTCAATGTTTATCAAGCAAAAATGAATTTTTCCAAACTATTAGCCCGTGCTAATGCCGGGGAAGAGATAGTAATCACAAAATCCGGTAAACCCTACGCAAGACTGGTACCGATTAAAAAAATAGAGCAACGCGTCCCAGGCATTTCCAAAGGAACTGTAACAAAAGCATTTTTTAAACCATTATCCGCAGATGAATTAAAAGGCTGGGAATGACAGCGGTTTAATTAGACACACATATTTTTATGGTGGCTTTTTAATGACAAGCGTTTATCTGAAGACTATCTGACTTCCAGTCAAAAAAGCGATTGCTCCATCTTTTTGATTGACAATCAGCGGATTGTACCTTAAAAAACCATCCGATGTCGGGACATGGCTCAGTCTGGTAGAGCACAGCGTTCGGGACGCTGGGGTCGCAGGTTCAAATCCTGCTGTCCCGACCAATTAAAACAATGTATTACATACAATCAAACAATTACATGATGGGCATACAGGCAAAAAAAGTATGCCCATTATTTTTTTAGCTTTTTTCACTTGAATTGTCTGGCGTCATTGATATGAATGACTTGCCAACGAAAACAGAAAGAAGAAATAAGGAGATAAAAAAACAAGATGAAACAAATCGAAAACAGAAAAATAAAAACCTTGGCCGCAATCGGACTGATGCTGCTTTTGCTGGTTGTGAGCTTTGTCGAATCTGCTGATGCCCGTTCCCGCAGCGGAGGGCGCTCTTTTGGCGGAGGGCGCTCTTTTGGTGGCAGCCGTTCCTACTCAAAACCAGCATCCCAGCCTCGGCAGACCGCACCGGTGGGTAATAATTATCGTCCGACAAGCCCATTCGGCGGTGGGTCTGGTGCGTTTACCCGAGGTCTTGCAGGAGGTATGCTGGGCGGCGTTCTGGGAAGCATGCTTTTCGGCGGAACTGCCCATGGAATGGGAACCGGCGGATTCGGCGGCAGCGGAATCGGACTTTTTGAGATCCTTCTGATTGCCGGTATTGGTTATTTTCTTTACAAACGGTTTTCCCGGAACCGGGCTTTTTCACCTGGCACGAATCCAGGACAGAACTTATTTGGAAACGTCACACGCATGTTTGACGCCGCTCCTCCAGGAGGAAACGGTTATGAGGCAAACGCCGGTTCTATCGAAGATCCGCTGGTGGCAGGTGTTAAGGAAATCTGGAATGTGGATGAAACCTTCAAGCCCGAAGAATTCAAGGAAAAAGCCCAGGATCTATTTTTCAAGATTCAGGCAGGCTGGACCAGACGGGACATCGAGCCCATGAAGGCATTCGTCGGCGGCCAGCTCTTGAATGAATATGAACAGCATTTTGCTGACATGCGGAAACAAGGCCATATCAACCGGCTGGAAAATATTGCGGTGCGTAATGTGGAATTAATAAGCGCCGGGGTTGCCGGGAATGAGATGTTTGTCACAGTCCAATTTACAGCCAACCTGTTGGATTATACCGTCAATGATCGCACCAATGAAGTGGTAAGCGGTGATCCGGAGAATCCCGTCAAATTTCTGGAAAACTGGACATTCGTCCGGCCGGTCAGCGGCGGACAGTGGAAACTGGAGGGGATAGAAATCGAAAACGGCTGATCGCCGGCTGATTCCGGATAACATTCATATGTTCCGGAAGTGATTTATTTTCTACAGACATCCATGTGCTTACATATCGTATGAATCCCTGCTGTTTCTGATACTTCAGATATGGCAGGGATTTTTGATTTTTCCCGCAGCATGACCGCAAATCATAATGGAATTGTCCTCCCGCCATATTGTTTTCCTTTGCTCCTTGTCATATCCTGAATTCAATTAAAAAGAATCTTTGTCGTACTGACCTGGATTTCAGGCAGACCCGAAAAGCAGGAGAAGCGGAAAATGGACAAGAATTTTAACGGATGCGTGTCCGTGATTACCGGGGCAGCTTCCGGAATTGGAAGAGAGCTGGCAGTTGTCCTGGCCAGGGATCGTTGCACCCTTGTATTGTCTGATATCAACAGGGAGGGACTTGAGAAGACCCTTGAACTTGTCGAAAAGGCCGGCGGCGCAGGAGAGGTCTATATTTGCGATGTGTCGGATTTTGACAAAGTCATGGGCATGGCCGACCATTGCTTCAGCAGATGGGGAAGGGTGGATATCCTGATCAACAATGCCGGCGTCGCCTGTACAGGCGTTACCGGTATCCTTCCCATGGAGGACTGGAAATGGTTGTTCTCTATCAACTTCTGGGGAGTGATCCATGGCTGTCACGCATTCATACCCCGCATGAAAAAACAGAACAGGGGGCATATCCTCAATGTGGCCTCGATCGCCGGTATTATCTCCAGTCCGGAAATGGGGCCGTACAATACATCCAAGGCCGCGGTCATCTCTCTTTCCGAAACCCTCCGAAGTGAACTTGCTCCTGTCAACATCGGTGTCAGTGTGTTGTGTCCTTCGCATATCAAGACCAAGCTGCTGGACAACATGAGATATACGGATGAGGACCAGCGGATCATTGCAAACACAGGGTTTGACCATGCAAGGATCACGGCGGCAAAAGCTGCGGAGATCACGGTAGCCGCAATGAAAAAGAACAAGCTGTATATCATTCCCCAGGGACCGGCAAAAGCAGTCTGGCTGTGGAAACGGTTTGCACCGGCCTTGTTTTTTGCCTGTATGTCCAGACTGACCTGTGCGACCTGGGGCAAAAAAGCCATGCTGCAATTGAACCGAATGGGGTTTTAAAGGAATATCATTCATGTTGAAAAATACTTTTATTTCCGATCATGCCGATTCTTCCGGCCTTTCCTTCCCGGATATGAACTGCAATCTCATGGCTATTTCCAGGCAGCCCCGTGCGATCACAAAGGAAGTCCGGAAAGCCATTAGAATGGCCCGCAGGTTCAATGAAACCGTTGTCCGTCCGAACGCCCTTGACATGGATCGGAAAATCCATGAAGACCCGGATTACCTTCCCTGGGAATGGGTCCGGGAAGCAAACCGTCACGGTTTCTACACCATGTGGATTCCCAAGATGTTCGGCGGAAAAGGATATTCGTTTACTTCCATCGCGTATTTTCTGGAGGAGATCAGCACTTGCTGTGTGGGCATGGCAAATTTGATCGGTGTCCATTATCTTGGTTTTGCTACACTGATCGCCACCTGGAATCTGGCCTTGACCCGGAGAATCAGCCTCGAAGTGATCCAGGGCGAAAAAACAGACACACCCTGCCTGCTCGATTTTGCCATTACAGAGCCGGGTTCCGGAACCGATACATCGGAAGCGGATCTGGCGGACAAAGGAAATCTGGCCTGCCATGCGGCAAGGGAAAATGGCGGTTACCGGGTCAACGGTACCAAAATATTCATATCCAATGCCCATTTTTCAACATGGCATCTGGTTCTCGGCTATGAAGATATCAAAAAACCATCAGATACCTTTCTTTTCTTCGCAGTCAGGAAAGACGCCGGCGGGTTTTCCCTGGGAAGAAAGGAACGGAAAATGGGGCAGAAAGCCTGTCCGGCAAGCGAACTGATCCTGAGAGACTGTTTTGTCCCGGATGAACAGGTGTGTGTGGATAAAAGGCAGACCAAGAATCTTTCCATGTCGCACCGGGATATTTATCAGATCATCTTTGATTCCGTCTGCTCTTCCTCCAAGGCAGGTGTCTGTTCCATGGGCGCCGGTATTTCCCGCGGGGTATATGAAGAGGTGCTGCGGTTTGCATCCAATACAATCATCAACGGTAGTCTGATGATGAACCTGGAATGGGTGCAATGCCGGCTGGCGGATATGCTGGGAAATGTCGCTGTTTCCCGGCTGATGTATGCGGAGATCAATTTCGCCAATGGAATGTTTGGCCTGAATAAAATGCTCCAGATCAAACCGCTGTACTACCTGTTCCGATATCTGCCGGTAAAGGTGGTTCAGGTACTGTCCGCACCCATGACCCGATACCCCGTGTTTCAGAAAATCGTCCGGAAGATGCAGTTTGACTGGAAAAAAAGGGAGGAGCTGGAGCGGACAACCGGCTGGGCGTCCATGGCAAAATTCACCGGATCGGACCTGGCTGTTGAAAATTGCCGGATCGGGCTATCCCTGATGGGCCAGGCAGGTTCACGGCATGAAAATCGTGTAGAGAAATTTTTCCGGGATTCCAAACTGCTTCAGATCTACGAAGGAACCAATCAGCTTAACCGGCTTGAGACATTCAAAAGCCTGATTGGACGGAACCGGCATGAGATCCATATGTTTGAAGACAAATAGGCGGTGCAAGGATGAACCAGACAGAGAAAAATGAATACAGACTTCTTTCTTCAACATCCAGGGAGTTTTCACAGAAGGTGCTGCTCCAATACCGGGAGGAGAACGATCACTATCCCTTTGCCGGACTGGATCAAACCGCGTTTGAAAAAGCGCACAGTATGGATTTTTTCCATCTGTGGCTGCCGGAAAGCATGGGCGGACTGGAAGGAGATATCGGCAAGCTGTGTACTGTTCTGCTGAATATTGCCGAAGTGGATGCAAGCATGGCGGTAGCCATACTGACCAATGCAATGGCGCAGGAAATTATGATTCAGGCCGGAGAGATGGATCGGCTTGGTGAGCTTTACTCCCGTAACGGCTCCTTGAAAGAAGCGCTGATCGCTTTTCCTTCTTTTTCAAATCCTTCTGAAATGACTCCGGAACTCATGGCCATAGAGAAAGAGGATGGAGTCTGCCTCAACGGGTCCGCGAAAGGAATGGTCATGGGCAACATGGCGGAAAATATGATCGTTTTTGCCCGGTTTCCCGAAGATCCGGGCTGCTCCTGTTTTTTGATCGCAGCTTCTCAGGAGACCATTCGGATCGGAGATCCGGTGATCAGCCTGGGACTGCATGCCTGTCCGGCTGTGGATATCGATTTCAATGAAACGCCGGGAATTCGGATCGGGCAGAAGGGCAGGGCATCGGAATATTTCTGGAATATGTATGGTAAACTGGTTTCGGCTGGTGCGGCCATCGCAGCCGGGATCATGCGGGGATCGTTCGCCGATGCGCTGAAATACAGTCAGGCCCGCATCCAGGGAGGAAAGAAGATCGCTGAATGGAGCGAAGTCCAGCTCCTGCTGGCGAACATGGCCCTGAAAGTCCGGAATGCGGAAATGCTCATTGAATATGCAGGCGCTAAGAGCGGCAAGGATGCCATTCATGACTGCATTGCTGCAAGCATACCAATTCTGGATCATGCCTGTGATGTTGCTTCCGACGGGATTCAGATCCTGGGAGGATATGGATACATGGAGGATTACAGCCAGGAAAAACGATACCGTGATGCCCAGCATCTGCAGTCGCTTTTCGGGATTTCCTGTCTGAAGAAGATTCAGTATGTAAAAAGCTGTTACAAACTGGCCTGATATCTATAGAAAGAGTTACAGGCTTATAAAAGGAGAGCAGATGAACGATCATCGGAAAATAACCAACCCTTTTTTTACCGGAATTGTGCAGACCTATCACAAGGATTATGACGTTACCCTGCCGATTTTCTATTATGACGCTTCTTCATTTACCGGGATTTTCACTGCGCCGACCGATCGTGTAAAAGCCCGCATGCCGTTTCCGGAGGTATCACCGCTGGAGATCTTTCCCGGCCGTTCCCTGGTTGCGATTTCCGCCCTGGAATACCGGGATACGGATATTGCTCCGTATAATGAACTTTCCGTGTCCGTCCTTGTTTCCTATCTTCGCAGACCGGTCACAGGGATCAGCCTGGCCTGGCAGCTTCTCCGGAACAAGCTTCAGATCGTAATCCTGTCCCTGCCGGTCACAACGGAAAGGGCAAGAAAAGGCGGTGTTGAAATGGCAGGATATCCGAAATTTCTGGCGGATATCGAATTTACGGAAAAGGCCGGCAAACGGGTGTGCGTGGTTTCAACCAATGGAAACCGGCTGCTGACCGTCCACGGGGACATCATCAAGACCGGAAAAGGACCGATCGTCCATGCCCGGATGTTCAATCCCATGCAGGGCATCCCCATGGTCGCCAACCTGTACATGAACCAGCTTGAATTTGCACAGACCATTGGATGGGGAAAATCGGGCATTGATATCGGGCAAGGCCACGAGCTGTGCGATATCCTTTATGATCTGAAGTTAAGCAGGCAGCCGCTTGTCTACCAGTTCTGCCCGAAATATGAGGCCAAACTGTTCAATACGAAAAATATCATCGATATCTGAACCAGGTGTAACAAAATTTGGATGTAATCAAGCCGGATCTGTTTTCTTTTCCCGGTACCCGGAAGGCGTCTGTCCGGTCCAGTTTTTAAACGCATGGCAGAAATTGGATGCTGAACTGTATCCCAGTTCTTCCGCTATTTTTTCAAGGCTGTAGTCGGTATCATCCAGAAGCTCGACCGCTTTTTCTTTCAGGAAGCTGTTGATCAGGGATTTGTAGGAAGTTTTTTCATCAGTCAGCCGCCGCCGAAGCGTTCTTGGAGACATATTGGGCCGTCCGGCCAGTTTCTGAAAAGAAGGG
>CAMBQS010000097.1 GCA_945870015.1 Desulfocicer vacuolatum DSM 3385 | reverse complement strand
AAATGAACTCCGTTTCTGAAATCGCAGGTAATTCAAACTTTTACTACTGCATGGAATTTATTAAAGATGAAGCCGGTCATCACCGAGTCCTCAAACTGAAAAAGAAGTAAAAAACGATTGCACAACCTCTGATTATCTGATACTTATTTCAGGTTTACATATCATCCACACGTTTCCTGATCTGTTCCCCGGTGCTTTTTTCGGATAAAAAAGTCGGGAGCAGAAGTGAAGGAAGCGGAGGTAACAACCAACATAAAAAGGGAGAAAACAATGGCTTACTTGACAATGAAGGAACTTCTGGAAGCAGGTGTTCATTTTGGACATCAGACCAAACGATGGAATCCCAAAATGAAACCATACATTTTTGGAGCACGAAATGGAATCTACATCATCGATCTGCAGAAAACCGTCCGCATGTTTAAAGGGATCTATGATTTTGTTGTCGAAACTACTGCAAAAGGGAAACCCCTTCTGTTTGTGGGTACCAAAAAACAGGCGCGGGAATCCATATACGAAGAAGCAAACCGATGTGAAATGTTTTATGTTCACAACCGGTGGCTCGGAGGAATGCTTACCAATTTTCAGACCATTAAAAAGAGCATTGACCGTTTGAACCAGTTGAATGATCTTGAAAATGACGGTTCCATTAACCTGTTCCCCAAAAAGGAAAGACTGAAACTCGGGAAAGAAAGAACAAAGCTTGACAGCAGCCTTGGCGGGATTCGAAACATGCGCGGCGTTCCAGGAGCAATTTTTATTATTGATCCCAAAAATGAAGCCATTGCCGTTCGTGAAGGCCGCAGACTTGGTATTCCGATCATTGCAATTGCCGATACCAATTGCGACCCGGATGATATTGACTATCTCATTCCCGGAAATGATGATGCAATTCGTTCCATCCGCCTGATCACATCCCGGATTGCAGATGCGTGTATTGAAGGAAGCCAGCGCTACGAAGAGAAACAGCAGGCGGTTACAGATAAAAAAGAAACCGCTGCTGCACCCAAGGTGAAATCTTCCAGCCTGCAGCCAGGCGAACGGAAGGTTATTTCAGATGGATCAACAGGCCCGGTGATCGAAATCATCAGAAAATCAACAGCAGACCATGCTGAAGGAAGCGATACCTTCGGTGAATCAGAATCGGCTGATGTTTAAATAACAGGAGAATTTTCATGTCTACAATCAGTGCAAAAACAGTAAAAGAGCTCCGGGATAAAACCGGAGCCGGAATGATGGATTGCAAGGAAGCGCTTACCGAATGCAACGGAGACCTTGAAAAAGCAGTGGACTTTCTCAGAAAGAAAGGGATGGCAACTGCTTTGAAAAGAGCCGGCCGAGGGACATCGGAGGGAACCATTCAATCCTATATACATCTTGGCGGGAAAATTGGCGTTATTGTCGAAGTCAACTGCGAATCCGATTTTGTGGCCAAAAACAATGATTTTATTGAATTCGCAAAAAACATCGCCATGCATATTGCCGCAACCAACCCGGCCGGAATTTCACCGGAAGATGTTCCTCAGGAAATCATTGACCGGGAAAAAGCAATCTACCGTGATCAGGCCCTCGAGATGGGAAAACCGGAAAACATGACCGAAAAAATCGTGGACGGCAAGCTGAACAAATTCTATAAAGAAGCATGTCTGATGAATCAGGCTTATGTACGCAATCCAGATATCACCATTTCAGACCTTCTGAATGAAGTCATTGCAAAGATAGGCGAAAACATAAAAATCGCTCGTTTTTCCCGATTCCAGATCGGAGGATAGGAGGCTTTTTGGCAACCCCGAATTACAAAAGGATCCTGCTGAAGCTGAGTGGAGAAGCCCTGATGGGTGATCAGGGCTTTGGAATCAGCCCGGATATGATCAAATTTGTTGCAGATGAAATCCGGTCTGTATATGACCTTGGCGTTCAGGTTGCAATTGTTGTAGGTGGCGGCAATATTTTCAGAGGTATTGCCGCTAGCTCTTACGGGATGGACAGAACAGCAGCAGACCATATGGGAATGCTGGCAACCGTGATCAACAGCATTGCACTTCAGGATGCTCTTGAAAAAAAAGGGATACAGACCCGTGTTCAGTCTGCAATCTCCATGCATGAGGTTGCCGAGCCCTATATTTTGCGAAGAGCTGTCCGGCATCTGGATAAAGGACGTGTTGTCATCTTTGGAGCTGGAACCGGAAATCCTTATTTTACAACAGATACAGCAGCCGTTCTCAGAGCCCAGGAGATCCACGCAGAAATTTTTCTAAAAGCAACCAAGGTAAACGGGGTATATGATTCCGATCCGGTTACAAACCCGGATGCAACGTTTATCAAAGAAACTACATACATGAATGTTCTGGAAAAACAGTTACATATAATGGATATGACCGCCATCTCTCTTGCCATGGACAACAAGCTTCCTCTTTCTGTTTTCAAACTCGCGGAAAAAGGAAACATGCGCAGGATTGTTTGCGGTGAAAATATTGGAACCAAAATTATCGGATAACCGTTGACAATCACTGGTAGATAAATGAAACCAACAGCAATCGGATGGTGAACCGCTATGATTGATTCAATTTATGTAGAGACCAGAGAAAAAATGGGAAAAGCGCTTGCTGCCCTTGACAGTGAGCTGAAAAAAGTCAGGACTGGTCGTGCCTCCCTGAATATCCTTGATGGCGTCCGTGTCGATTATTATGGAACGTTGACTCCGTTAAATCAGATGGCCTCGCTTGCTGTTCCGGAAAGCCGGATGATTACAATACAGCCCTGGGATGCAACGGTCATCAAAGAGATTGAGAAAGCGCTTTTAAAATCCAATCTGGGATTGACGCCCTCCTCTGACGGGAAATTGATTCGAATCGCAATTCCTCCTCTGACGGAACAGAGACGAAAAGAGATTGTCAAGCAGGTTCATAAAATGTGTGAAGACCGGAAGGTGGTTATTCGAAACGTCCGGCGCGATTCCAATGAAATGGCAAAAGAGCTGAAAAAGGATGGGGATATTTCAGAAGATGAAAATTTCAAGGCTCAGGATCAGATCCAGAAGATAACCGACGAATTCATCAAGCTTGTTGATGAAGCATACAATAAAAAAGAGAAAGAGATTCTTGAATTCTGATACAACGAAGCAGGGAAATGATGATCTTGACCCTGCCCGATTGCCGGCTCATGTAGCCATCATAATGGATGGCAACGGCCGATGGGCAAAAAAAAGGCTGTTAAACCGGGTCAAAGGTCATGAACAAGGGTCTGAAACCGTACGCACCATTGTCCGAACAAGCCGTGAAATAGGCATTCAGTATCTGACATTGTATGCTTTTTCCACTGAAAACTGGGAACGGCCAAAATCAGAAGTATCTGCGCTCATGACACTTCTGAACCGTTTCCTGAAAAATGAACTCCAGGAGATGCTGGATAACGGCATTCGCCTATTTGCCATCGGTCGACTGGATCGCCTGCCGGAACCTGTCAGTACCACGCTGAAGGAAACCATTGAACTGACCAAAAACAATACAGGTATGCAGCTTACATTGTCCCTGAGTTATGGCAGTCGTACGGAAATTCTGGATATGGTAAGGGATATCGCACGGGAGGCCTGTCAGGGGAAAATATCTGTAGAATTAATCACGGAAGATCTTATCTCCAGTCACCTGTATACCCGCAACATGCCGGACCCGGACCTCCTGATTCGTACCAGCGGAGAGATGAGAATCAGCAACTTCCTTCTCTGGCAGATCGCCTATTCTGAAATTTATATAACCAAAACACTCTGGCCGGATTTCAACCAGGAAGAGTATCTTCACATTTTAAAAGAATACCAGAGTCGTGATCGCAGGTTTGGTAAAATATCTACATAACTTTTTTATGATTCACAATGCATGGGTATTCTCATGCAGGTGAACAATAAGCGTTAAATATGCATTTAAAAAGATGGATCACAGGGCTTATTGCAGTACCTCTGCTGGCTGGAGTCATTTATCTGGGGGGCATGGCATTTGCGCTTTTAATCGGGATTGTATCGGTTATCGCATTATGGGAATACTACCGGATTGTTTTCAATCCGGAACAGAAATCTCTGATCACACCGATAACCATTACCGGGTTTATAACGGCACCGCTGATGATTTACGCTGCTTATGGAAACCATGTACATGCGATTCCGGGTATAATTATAATCAACCTGATCATTACTGCTTTTGCGGCAATTGTCCTTTTTAAAAATGATCCGTCCATTCTTCAGGATGTTTTCAAACAAGCCCTTGGAATCATTTATGCCCCTCTCCTGCTGACCTATATCATACTGATCCGGAACAGCCCGGAGGGTGTAACCTGGATTTTTTTCCTGTTTTTCCTTGTTTTTTCTGCAGATATCGGAGCTTTTTATGCTGGCTCTTTTTTGGGCAAACATAAGCTTTGCCCATCGGTGAGTCCAGGCAAAACCATTGAAGGCGGAATAGGCGGCATTCTCCTGACCATCATTGTCGGTATCGCGTTTCAATCTTTTTTTCTGCCGGACATTTCAACCTGGATTTCATTCTGTCTCTGCATCTGTGTCGGGATCATCGGTCCCATCGGAGACCTTTTTGAATCGATCCTGAAGCGGGTCGGAAATATCAAAGATTCCGGCTCCATTCTTCCTGGCCATGGAGGGATACTGGATCGCATTGATGCAATCCTGTTTGTTCTTCCGGTTCTCTATTTTTTTAAGGAGCATATTGTCTGACAATGGATCTGCCCTGCCCTGTCAAACATCTTTCAATTTTAGGCTCCACCGGCTCGATCGGTAAAAATGCCCTGCAAATCGCTGCCATGTTTCCGGAACGGTACATCATTGAAGCGCTAGCAGCAAAAAATAATGTTGAGCTGCTTGCTCAACAGGTCCTGCAATTTCGTCCCAAACTGGTTTCCCTTTTCGATGAGCCCGGTGCCAGGCAACTGAAAAAACGATTGCCAAAAGATATCTCTGTTCAAATCCTGTTCGGAGATGAAGGTTACCATGCTGTTGCAACCCACAGCAGGGTCGATATGGTGGTTTCATCCATGGTAGGATCTGCCGGACTTTTGCCCACTCTGGCAGCAATTCAGTCTGGAAAAGAGATTGCACTGGCCAACAAGGAAACCCTTGTCATGGCCGGAGAGATCATCATGCAGGAGGCAAAGAAACACAATGTCCGGATTCTGCCGGTTGACAGCGAACACAGCGCGGTTTTTCAATGCATTTCGGGCCAGCGTACATCCGACATCGCGAAAATTCTGTTAACCGCTTCCGGAGGGCCTTTTTTGCATCGCCCCAGACAGACTTTTGATTCTATCCGGATTAAAGATGCCCTGAATCATCCCAACTGGGAAATGGGGAAAAAAATCACCATTGATTCAGCCACGCTGATGAACAAAGGCCTGGAAGTGATAGAGGCCAAACATCTTTTTGATATATCCGAGCAGCAGATTGAGGTGGTTATCCATCCCCAGAGCATCATCCATTCCATGGTTTCATTCCGGGATGGTTCTGTGATTGCGCAACTGGGTATCCCGGATATGAAAGGAGCCATTTCCTACGCCCTGTCCTGGCCGGAACGACTCCCCATTAACCAGCCGGTACCGGATTTTGCCGCTATCGGCAGACTGGATTTCGAACGACCGGATATGGAAAAATTTCCCTGCCTTGCCCATGCTTTTCAGGCATGCAAGATCGGAGGAACCCTTCCGGCGGTTTTGAACGCGGCCAATGAAATCGCAGTTCAGGCATTTCTGGATCAAAAACTGGCCTTTATTCAAATTCCGGATGTCATTGGCCAGACCATGGATAGCCATCGGATTGACAAACAACCAAATTTGTCTGATATTACAAAGGCGGATCAATGGGCCAGACATCAGGCCAATGAGATCATTCTAACCATTCAAAACTCAGGAGAAAATCCTGTACAGGAACCGGATTCAATATGAGTTATTTTTTTTCATTTGTCATTGTCCTGGGGGTTTTAATTTTTGTTCATGAACTGGGACACTTTCTCGTTGCCCGGCTTTTCGGCGTCGGCGTTGAAAAATTCTCCCTTGGTTTTGGCCCGAAGATTTTTGGGAAAAAGATCGGAATCACGGATTACAGAATTTCCGCCATCCCCCTTGGCGGGTATGTAAAAATGATCGGTGAAGAACCGGATGCAGAACTGGATCCCAAGGATATTCCGCTGTCTTTTACCCATAAGCACGTTTTTAAAAGAATCGGTATTGTCGCAGCAGGCCCCTTGTTTAATTTTCTCCTGGCCATTGTTATTTTCTTTGGCTTTTTTCAGGTTTACGGAACCCAGACCTTGAAACCGGTTGTCGGAAAGATTCAGGAGGGATCACCCGCAGAAAAAGCAGGGATTCAGGAAGGAGATATGGTCCTTGCAATCAACGATACCCATGTATCCACCTGGGAAGAGATGGCGGAACGGATCGGACAGAGTAAAGGAGAAATCCTTGCACTTTCCGTCAAACGAGACGGTGAGGCCAAGGTTCTTCAAGTTCAACCGGTCTTAAAACCGGACAAGAATATGTTTGGCGAAGAGATTGAACGGTATATTGTCGGAATTACCGCATCCGGTGATGTGTATTCCAAAAAGCTGAATCCAATCCAGGCTTTTTCGGAAAGCCTTTCCCACACTTACAAGGTTTCTGTACTCATGTTCGTCGGTATCGGCAAATTAATCCAGGGTTCGATTTCAGCAGACAACCTTGGCGGACCGATCATGATCGCCCAGATGGCCGGAGACCAGGCAAAAGAAGGAATTGCAAATCTCTTGTACTTCATTGCATTTATCAGCATCAATCTGGCCATTCTCAACTTTCTTCCCATCCCTGTCCTGGACGGCGGGCATCTCCTGTTCTTCACGATTGAAGCCATCCGGGGCCGTCCGGTCAGCGTCCGGGTCCGGGAAATTGCCCAGCAGGGCGGTATGTTTGTATTGCTTTTGCTCATGATTTTTGTTTTCTATAATGATGTAATGCGCTACAACGTGATGAATTACATTGGTAATGCCTTGAACATCTTTTAACAAAACGGGTCAAACCCATGCCAAACCAACTTGAAATCACACTGAATCCGGATCTTGCAGATGCAGAAGGTCAAAAAATCCGTCAAAAGGCTAAAAATTATTTTGGTTTTGATCTAACCGCTGTTCGAACCATCCATGTCATTACCATTGATGCCCATTTGACCCAGGAACAGCTTGCAGCCATCCGATCTGAAATATTCACCAACCCGGTAACCCAGATCTCTTCCTATTCTCCGCTCTCTGTTGATTTCGACTGGACTATCTGGGTCGGTTACCGTCCAGGTGTAAAGGACAATCCCGGAAGCACGGCTGTTGAGGCAATCGAAGACCAGCTTGGAACCAGACTCGGGCCAAACGAGGCGGTTTATACATCCAAACGGTATTGTATCCAGGCGGAAAACCTCACCTATGAAGATGTGGATAAAATTGCCGGCGAGCTCCTGGCAAACGATATTATCCAGCAATGGCGCATTATTTCAAAACAGGAGTGGGACAAAACCACGGGTACCGGTATCATTATCCCCAACGTAAAACTGGATTACATTCCAGCCGTCACCACGATTCCCATTGACAGTGACCAGACCCTTCAAAAAATAAGCGCCGAACGGAATCTTGCCCTCAATCCCAACGATATCCCGACCATCCGATCCTATTTTCTAGATCCGGATGTCAGTGCGGGTCGGGCGGAGGTCGGCCTTTCCGATCCTACGGATATCGAGCTTGAGTACATCTCCCAGGCCAGAAGCGATCATTGCAACCATAACACCTTTCGGGGATGTTTCCATTATACGGACAGGGCAACAGGGGAAAAAGAGGTGATCAACAACCTGTTTAAAACCTGTATCGAGGCCCCTACCCTGGCTCTGAAAGAAAAAAAATCCTGGGTGGTCTCTGTTTTATGGGACAATGCAGGTGCCGGGCGGTTTGATTCAGACCATTATTATGTCATCACCGGAGAAACCCACAACTCTCCGTCCAACATGGAAGCCTATGGCGGAGCCATCACCGGGATTGTCGGTGTCTACCGTGATCCAATGGGAACCGGCAAAGGCTCCAGGCTCATTATGGGAAGCTATGGGTATTGCGTGGGGCACCGGGATTATCAGGGGGAATTGAAACCGCATCTTCATCCCAGGCGACTTCTGGACGGAGTAATCGAAGGAGTCAAGGACGGCGGCAATAAAAGCGGTATCCCCACAACCTTTGGCCAGGTTCTGTTTCATGACGGCTATATGGGTAAATGCCTGGTATTTGTGACAGCTTTGGGTATCATGCCTGCTGAAATCAAGGGCCTGCCTGCTGAACAGAAAAAAACCTCACCGGGTGAACGGATCATCATGTGCGGGGGCCGGGTCGGGAAAGATGGGATTCACGGTGTAACCGCATCATCTGAAACCTTTTCCGCAAACACACCGGCCGGACATGTTCAGATCGGTGATCCATATACACAGAAAAAAATGCATGATTTTCTGCTGGAAGCCAGGGATGAAGGTCTGATTTCGTTTATTACTGATAACGGTGGTGGCGGGTTGTCTTCTTCCGTTGGTGAATCTGCTGAATATGCAGGCGGATGCCAGGTGCAACTGGAAAAAGTTCCGCTGAAATATGAAGGCCTGAATCAGTGGGAGATCTGGATCTCCGAATCCCAGGAACGAATGACCGTTGCCGTCAAACCGGAACACCTGGACCGCTTCATGGCGCTGTCTCACAAACATGCTGTTGAAAGTACGGTAATCGGAAATTACACGGATTCGGGCAAGCTTCACATCACATACAATGACAAAACCTGCGCTTACATCAACCTGAATCTCATGTCATCCGGATTTCCCCAATGGCAGTTTGACGCAGAGTGGATCTCCCCGGAAACCCGCGGTCTTACAGAACCGGTGATCGGTGAACCCCGTGATTACACCGCCCTTCTTCTGGATATCCTGGGAAGGCCCAACATCTGCTCCCGGGAATGGATTACCAGACAATATGACCATGAAGTTCAAGGCACCAGCGTCATCAAACCGCTTGTCGGCGCGGAAAGGGATATGAACAGCGATGCTTCTGTGATCCGGCCGGTACTCCATTCTGAAAAAGGTCTTGCCTTTGCCCAGAGCTTGCTGCCGGCATACTCAGCCATTGATGCATACCATATGACAAGCTGCACCATTGACGAAGCTGTCCGACGGCTTATATCTGTCGGCGCAGACCCGGATCAGATCGGAGGCGTGGATAATTTCTGCTGGCCGGATATCCAGTTTCACCCGAAAAAAAATCCAGATGGAAAGTTCAAGGCAGCACAGCTTGTCCGTTCCTGCAAGGCTCTGAGGGAAACCTGCCTGTCCTATGGAATCCCGCTGTTATCCGGAAAAGACAGTATGTATGTGGATGGACACCTGACCGGGCCCTATGGCGAAACACGCAAGGTATCCGCACTCCCGACCATGCAGTTCTCGGCTACCAGTATTGTTCCGGATGTTCAAAACTGCGTTACCATGGATGTAAAGATTCCAGGCGACCTGATTTATCTCATCGGCGTCACAAAAAATGAACTCGGTGCATCGGAATATTATGAACACCTGGGATATGTCGGCTCCCATGTTCCCCAAATTCTTCCGGAACAGTTTTTCCCGGTTTACAAAACCCTGAACCAGGCGATTGCTCAAAATATCATCGCATCAGCCCATGGAATTTACCGGGGAGGTTTGGGTGTTCATCTTGCCATGATCGCCATGGG
>CAMBQS010000096.1 GCA_945870015.1 Desulfocicer vacuolatum DSM 3385 | reverse complement strand
TTTTACAGATGCAGAATCAAAAACCCCGTCCAAAATTACAATCAAAATTGCAGCCCTTGCACCCAAGGGATCATCCCTGATGAATGTGCTGGAGGAGATGAAAGACCGGATAAAGAAAGAGACAGATAATGAGGTTAATTTCAAAATCTATCCAGGCGGAATTCAGGGAGATGAAAAAGATGTTCTGACCAAAATCAAACTTGGGCAGCTGCAAGGCGGGGCATTCACAAGCATTGGCATGGGAAGGATCGTCCCGGAGGTCCGGGTTACGGATATTCCTTTTCTTTTCAAAAATTATGAAGAGATTGCCTATGTCCGGGCCAGAATCAAGGATAAACTGGAAAAGCTTTTTCTGGATAAAGGCTTTGTTGTCGTTGCATGGGCGGATATTGGATTTGTTCATACATTTTCCAAAGAGCCGGTTACCAGGGAAAACCTGAAAAATCTGAAAGTGTGGGTCTGGGGGGATGATATACTAAGTACAACGGTATGGCAGTCTGTGGGCGTAACACCCATCTCTCTTTCCATCACCGATGTATTGACCTCTCTTTCAACCAAACTAATTGACACAGCACCTTCCACGCCGTTTGGAGCCGTGGCCTTCCGATGGTATACAAAATTCAACTATATTTCAGAAATTCCTTCCACGGATCCGTCTTCCGCAATTATTGTTTCAAAAGACACATGGGAAAAAATCTCCCCGGAAAGCGTAAATAAAATCAAAAGTATTTCAGAATGGTATCATGACAAAATCACCACCACCAACCGAAAAGCAAATGCCGACAGCCTCCAGATCCTGAAAGATGCAGGGATCAAGGTCGTCCCTGCTACGGAAAAAACCATACAATTTGTTACCGACATGCAACTGAGGACCAGAGAAGAGCTCGTTGGCAAGCTTTATCCCAGGGAACTCCTCGACGAGGTTCTCGGATACCTTGACGAATACAGAAAAATGCATCCGGAAAGCGATTACACCAGAATCCAATAGACCTGCTCGATCAACCTGGCAAATGAATAAATCATTCCAGCCGGAGCAACGCAAAGAGCCGGAATCCGGAAAAGCGTCTGAAAGCACTGGATCGCATTACGCTTCACTGCGTTTTCGGCTTTTACTGAAACAAAGGAACAGTTCATGAGGTTTTACCTGAATGGCATTTTTATATGCTGGAGAATGTTCGGATTCAGCCGACACTTTTTACATTGCCTGATGGTGATACTTCTCTTTATGCTCCTTTTCATAATCAAAACCATCACCTGCTTTCTGGACCGGATTTTTTTCCCTGAATATCAAAACGTGGAAGTGAAAAACCCGGTTTTTATTATCGGCCACCCGCGCAGCGGGACCACATTCATGCACCACCTCTTTACCCAGACAGATGAAATGGCGGCTTTTTATTCCTGGCATCTCCTGTTTCCCGCCATTACCGCACGAATCTTTGTCCGGCCTGTTGTCCGTTTTTTAAAACGCCGGGGAATGACCACCATCATTCCTGAAGAAACAGGGCATGGTGTTGGAATCGACAAGGTGGAAGAGGAAGAACTGCTGTTTCTCCACAACCATGACACCCAGTTCGCCGTCGTTCTCACCCCGCTGGGATTTCTGGAAGATCCGCTTGACCGGTACCGCCTGCATGACCAGATGCCTGATGATCATCGTATTCAGTCCGCCCGGTTTCTGAAATCCCTTTTTCAGCGCCATATTTATGATACCGGGAAAAAACAGATTTTTGCCCAGACCCATTTTTCAACCCACCGGATCAAGACATTGATGGAAGTGTTTCCCGATGCCAGGTTCATCTACATGCATCGAATGCCCGAGGATACACTGCCGTCCTCTTTTTCCCTTATATACAATATGGTGGATCTGATCTGGGGGATGCACCGGTTCGCACCAGACCGGATTACACGGTTTTTTGATTACCGATACCGCGCAAGCATTGACCTGTACCGCTATTTTTATGATCTGTGGCACAATAATGATATTGACAAAAAAAGAGTTCTTATCATTCCCTATCCCCGGCTTCAGGAAAATCTGATGGGTGTGTTTGAACAGGTCATTCAGTTTACAGGCATTACCCCCAGTGATCTGCTTCGCAAAACCGTAATACAGCAGGCGACAAAACAAAAAAAATATAAACGGATACACAGGGTCCGCCCACTTGAGGATTTTGGAATCGACTCCGGAAGACTGAAAAACGATTTTTCTTTCCTGTATGGAAATGAACCTTTTTCGTGAAAGAGAACCTGAATAAACCCTTTTCCTAAATCGACAGCTACAACCGATTTTATAAAAAACAAATAATTAGCTTGCCTTCTTCCGGGAGATAGGTTAGTGTGCGGCATTCAATCCAGCCCGGCGCACTCTGCAAGGGCAGTTTCTTTCTGAAGGTACAATCCATTTAACAAAGTGGCTTCCTCCAGTTTGCAACATTGAAATTATTTTATGAAAGGAGGATATTATTATGGCCAATGGAACTGTTAAGTGGTTTAACGACAAAAAAGGGTTCGGATTCATTGAACAGGAAGACGGAACCGATGTGTTTGTTCATCATTCAGCAATCAAATCAAACGGTTTTAGATCCCTCAATGAAGGCGACCGAGTTACCTTTGATGTGGAAAAAGGGCAAAAAGGTCCAGCCGCAGCGAATGTTACGGTGATTTAACCTTTTGTTATGAGAAGATAAAGGCATCCCTTTTGTTTTCAGGGATGCCTTTTTTTTTCGGTCTGACTGGTTTGTATTGGAATGGATACGGTAACAATTTAAGATCATCCGCTGACAAACCGGGAATAGAAATGATGTTTTTCAATGCTGAAAATGGATGAATTTTCGATAAAATGATTGACTTATTATTACAAATCATTAAATCTAAGATTCAATTGCCGCCACTGTTCACGAATTGAGTATTTTTTCGGCATTTATTGTGGGAGTCTGTCCAAAAATATCCTGTTTTGGAGAACCCCTCAAAAGAACCTTGTTGAGAATTTGTTCAGAATAAAAAACCGCTGGGAAAGGAATAATGATAGATGGAAGGTCATGTCAAATCATACGATGAAAAAAAAGGCTATGGTTTTATTGATACAGAAGAACATGGTGTTATTTTTATCCATAAAACAGGTATAAAAGATTTTGGACCTTTTGGCCTGCAAAAAGGGGATTTCGTCTCTTTTGAAGTAAAGACAACCCCGAAGGGAATACAAGCCGTCAATTTGAAGCCCCGCAAATAAACAGATAAAAACCCAACAGGTTTTTGCTATTTACAAATTCAAACAAAGACGACCGTCCATGCAGAATCAAAGAAATGCCGGATATGGGTTGGAGAATATCACCACAAGTCGAAACTATTCTTGAAAAAGGCGGTAAAGGAGAAGGTATCGAACGCACTCAGGCATTGACGCTGATGGCCTTTCCCCTTCACACCAGAGAATGTTATGCTCTGATGGAAACCGCCAACCAGCTCTCCCGGGAGCAGTTCGACAACAAGGGCGAAAATCATTTTCATATTGGTATGAATGTTTCGCCATGCCCCATGAATTGTCTTTTCTGTTCCCTGACCCAACAGGCAGGCATTTTCAAAGATGCTGTGAATTTTTCTGAAGAACAGATTCTTGCATGGGCCAAAAATGCACAGGATAAAGGCGCCGATGCCCTGAACCTGATGACCACCGGAGAGTTTCCGTTCAAACGCTTACTGGAGATCGGCGTTCTTCTGAAAAAAACCGTAGATGTCCCCCTGGTAGCCAACACTAGAGATATCACCCACAAGGAAGGCGAAGCCCTGCTGGACGCAGGATTTGTCGGCGCCTACCATGCCTTGCGCCTTGGAGAAGGACGCGACACCCCACTTAATCCTGAAAAACGCATCCAGACCATCCGTGTCATCAAAGAAGTTGGCCTGAAATGGATGAACTGCGTCGAGCCGGTTGGTCCTGAACACAGTCATGAAGAGATTGTGGATCTCATGCTTCTGGCCCGTAATCACGGGGCTACATACAGCGGAATCATGCGGCGCATCAATTTTCCAGGATCACCCATGACCCGGTACGGAATGATCAGTGAACTTTCAATGGCCAGGATGGTGGCGGTATCCCGTCTGGTCATGGGAACGGTTCCCAAAGCCCACTGCACTCATGAACCTCACAGCGCTTCTCTTCTGGCAGGAGCCAATCTTTTTTTCCCGGAAGTGGGGTCAAGCCCCAGAGACGGCCAGGCAGATACGGAAAAAGGACGCGGCCAGAGTGTGGAGAAGTGTCATGCCCTTCAGAAAGAGATGATGTGGAACCCGGAGCTTCCGTCCAACTGTTTCGGATGACAGACCTGATTATGAATATTTTCGATTCCGTCCGCATTCAACAGGAGAATCCTCCATCATGAAATTTTTTTTGCTGTGCGGTCTGATACTGCTCTTCATCATCACCTCATCCGAGGCGGGAACAGAGATCAAGGTGGGCACCTGGAAAACACCCCAGACCATCCAGCCCTTTTTCTACCAGCAATTTCACCCGCAAACAGTTGAAGTATACTCCTTCACCAACCCGGCAGACCAGAAAACCGCCCTGCTGGCCGGAAGTCTGGACATGTGCGGAACAACCCTGGCCCATGCCATCCACTCTGCATCTCAAGGTCAGCCGGTAGTGGTGGTAGCGGCCCTGTGCAACCGATGTTCCGCCCTGGTAGTAAAAAAGGATGGTTCCATCCGGAACATTGACCAGCTTAAAGGAAAACGGATCGGTTATGTTCCCGGAACCATGCATGAAATCCTGCTGAGGGAAACCCTGACCCGCAATCAGCTCTCTCCGGAAAAAGATGTTACGCTCATCCGTGTGGATTTCTTTGACATGGGTATAGCCCTGGCCCGCGGCAGCATCGATGCGTTTCTTTCCGGTGAACCCTTCCCCACCCTGTCAGTTCATGAAGGTTTTGGCCGGATTCTGGCCTATCCTTATTACGAAGACAGCATCGGAACCATCAATGCCGGAATGCTGGTGACCCGGAAAAGCATCGAGGAGAATCCGGAAAAAATCATGCAGTTGGTCAGATCTCATGCAAAGGCAACCGGTTTTTTACAGCAGAACCAGTCCAGGTGGCTGGATCGGGCAGCCACATTCGGAACAGACCGGAGGGTAATCGAAAAAGCATCCCCTAACATAGAACTGGCCTGGGAGATGGATGAATCGTTTATCAATCGTGCCAGACTTCTGGGCGCCCGCATGCAGGCCTTGAAAGTCATCGAGCGTCAGCCGGATTACAGCAGACTGTTTGATCTTCAATTCATAAAAAAAATAAAAGCGGAGCTGGATCATTGAAACACCCCCGGAACCGTTTTCAGATTCTTCCATGGATCATTCCCGGTATCCTGCTGGCAGCCTGGTTTGCAGTCGTCAGAACCGGATGGGTACCGGATTACCTGCTGCCGGACCCTGTCAGGATTGCCCGGTCCGGGTATGTCTATCTTTTTTCCCAGGCGGACACTCCTTATGCCGGACGGTTTCTGACAGATGCATCAGCCAGCCTCCTTCGTGTGACCCTTGGTTTTTCGCTGGCTGTTGTTCTGGGCGTCCCCTTGGGTGTGATTTCAGGGCGTGTGCCTGTCTGTCAAAAGATGATAAGCAACACGATCAATGGCATAAGAGCTGTGCCCGGCATCTGTTGGCTCCCTCTGGCTCTGGTATGGTTCGGCATCGGCATGCGCACCACGGTTTTTCTGGTGGCCATGGCTGCTTTTTTTCCCATCTATATCAACACTGCAGCCGGTGCCCGTTACATCAACCCCATTTTTTATCAGGCCGGCGCCATGATGGGCATTGGGCGTATTCGGGGAATATTTTCCATCCTGCTTCCGGCAGCCATGCCCCAGATCATCAGCGGTCTGCGCCTGGGGTTGGGAATTTCATGGGCGTACCTGGTGTTAGGTGAACTTACCGGAGTGCCCGACGGGCTTGGAGCCATCATCATGGATGCCCGCATGATCGGCCGTATCGACATCATCATCGTGGGGATCATCATCATTGCTGTCATGGGACGGATCAGTGACATCCTGTTGAACGCTTCTTTGCGCCTCTTCTTCAAATCCGCAAGGAGGATAACGTGAAGATGTCCCTTCAACTGATAAAATCCCGATCCGATATCAATTCAGAACAGCCTGCGCTGACGATCCGGAAACTGAACAAAGTCTTTCATACGGACAGCGGCTATCTGAATGTGCTGGAAGCTGTGAATTTTGATATTGCTACCGGTGAACTGATCTGCATAACCGGCCCCAGTGGTTGCGGCAAGACAACGCTGCTCCAGCTCATCGCCGGTTTTATGACACCCAGCGGAGGAAGCATTCAGATCAAGGGCCGGACAGTAACCCGGCCAGGGCCGGACCGGTGTGTCGTGTTTCAGGAAGATGCGCTGTTTCCCTGGCTGACGGTCGCCGAAAACATCGCTTTTGGTGTCAAAAGGATCATGTCCGGAAACCTGCTCAGCAGGGAGGTTCATCTTTATCTGGAGATGGTCGGACTCACGGCTTTCAAGGATTATCTTCCCAGGGAGATTTCAGGAGGAATGAAGCAGCGGGTGGCTCTTGCACGGGTGCTGATTCTAAAACCGCAGGTGCTGCTCATGGATGAACCATTCGGCGCCCTGGACGCCCAGACCCGAGAAGAGATGCAGAATCTTCTGCTGTTCCTGTGGAAGGAACTGTCCCATACCATCGTGTTCATTACCCACGACCTCACCGAAGCCATTACCCTGGCAGACCGGATCATCATGATGAGCCGTAATCCCGGTCGTATCCAATCCGATATCCCCGTGCTCCTGTCCCGTCCGCGTAAAAAAGAGAGCGATGCCTTCCATCAGTTTTATCGTGAATTGCGAAGCAGCTTGAAATAAAAAAAGCGGAAGGCAAATGCCTTCCGCTTTGTAACATGGATAATTACCCATTATTTCTTGTTGAATTTTTTCCGGCTGGCCCCGCCAAGTCCCAGCAAACCTGCACCCAGCAGTAACAGCGTGGCAGGTTCCGGAACTGGAGCTGCGGTAAGATCGTTGCCGATAACCGTCATGTCATTCCAGTCACGATCTCCACCGCCTATCTGGTCGTCCAGATAAATGGCAACCGTATCAAAGCCAAGTATGTTCGTGGCAATGTGCTCGACGTCAGTGTCCAGTGGTGTGCCATTGGCATAGCTGTTAAACTGTTTGTCGGTAAACCATAAATAATCCAGGGTCTTGTCTGATGCTCCACCTGTATAGACACCATAGTAGAAGCCGAAATACTTGTCAAAAAGCTTCCAGTCTTCCAGATTGGATTTGGCCCACCATTCGCCGGCATCATATTTGAAATAAACGTTTGCAGTAGAAGTCGGCTCAGATTTGGCTTCAAAAACCAACAGTTTTTCCATGATTGAGGCTGGATCGTTTATGTTGTCCACAGTAAACAAACCAAAATCAGACTCATATCCGGCAACTTCGACAGATAAAACAAAAAAGGAAGATCCGTCTTCATGAGTGGTAAAATCTGTGCAGGTCCAGTAGTCCTGCGTAAAAGAGAGGGCAAATGCGTTATTTGCAAAAAGAATTGCTGCTAAAAAGATAAATACTTTCATTCTGTTTTTCATTTTCTTTCTCCTTATCAACTCCTGCTGCCTTTTATATTCTTGCATCAGTTTTGTTGATCTTTGTCGGTTTATATTGTTTTTCATCTGTATTCATAATTAAATACGTTTGAACGATCATAGAGCAATTGCAGTGCCAAGAAAGTAAATGGCAGAAAATATGAATATAACCGACTTGAATAATACAATAAAAAATCATAGAGGCGATATATGGGATCATTTTTGTGTGAACAGCATCTAAGTAAAAAAGGGAATAAGAAATAGTTAGGAATGAAAAGGATTGTCTTTACTGAATTTGAACTTTTTTATAATATAAAAAGGTAGTTATGGTGTTTATACTGTGCGCGGAAAAAAGCAGAACAGCATAATCCAGCGTATTACATATATCCCCAGATATGGGAATTTCATTACATATACCTCTTTCAGTAAAAACGATTGGACAAAGGGACAGACCAAGGGCATTTAATAATATAAGGATATCACTCTAAAAAAATATGATTTCCCCTTGATATCGGAATGAATCTATTTTATGAATGAATTATGGTAGGAAAACTACTTCCTGCAAAGGTTGATGATCATCTACGGTAAGAAATAAAGAGTAACCCTGTAAAAAAAGGAAGCGCATATGAGCAGGCACCACATTGAAATAAAGCAGACATTTCATGCTCCTGTTGAAACCATTTTCAACCTTTTGACAGATCATGAATCCTTTGGGAAAGTGATTGCAACTGAAATCAAACGTGTAGTTGACAGCAAGGATGAAAACAAGAATGGTGTGGGTTCCGTCAGACGAATCCGCTCCTTTCCTGTTCCTGCTTTTGAAGAAACCGTTATCACTTTCAAACCAAACCAGTTGATGGAATATGTCGTCAGTAAAGGCAGCCCCGTCAAAAACCATAAAGGCCGGATGGAATTCTCAGAAGAAAAAGGCAAAACCAATCTCTTCTATACCATCGATTATGAACCCAGGCTTCCCTTCAAGCTTCTCGGTCCTGTTTTGAAAAGGGCAATTGAAAAGCCCATGCGAAGCAGTCTGGAAAAACTTGCGAAGCGCTATGCTCCCTGATGAACAGGATATGGAGCCGTTGCTGAGTTGAACACTCGCTAAAACTCAATCCCTTTCTGAGCCTTTACTCCTTGACGAAAACGGGTGCTTGATCTCCTGCATCGACGATGAATAGTCCTTTTTTCGTAATTATGAGTTGTTCCCTGATTTTGTATTTTGTTACAATACTCGATTCATGGTTCCGGATTTGTTTTCACTTTTTCCTTCAAACGTCATTCAGACAGGCGATGATAGGGTTTTCTTTTTCCAGAGTTTGTAAATTGCCGGATAGACAATCAGCTCCAGCAAAAACGAAGTGACCAGTCCGCCGATCATTGGAGCTGCGATACGTTTCATTACATCCGTGCCGGTAGCCGTCGACCACATGATCGGCAGCAGCCCCATGAATGCCGCGGCAACCGTCATCATCTTGGGCCGTACCCTTTTCACCGCGCCGTGAACGATCGCCTCATCCAGTTCAGGAATGTTTTTCAGATTCCCGGACTTCTTTGCTGAATCATAGGAAAGATCGAGAAAAAGCAGCATGAATACCCCTGTTTCAGCATCAAGCCCTAAAAGTGCGATCATTCCGACCCATGCGGCAATCGAAACGTTGTAATCAAGGAAATAGAAAAGCCAGATAGCGCCTATGGCGGAAAAAGGCACAGCCAGCATGACAACCATGGACTTAAAGGCGGAACGGGTGTTCATGTAAAGAAGAACGAATATCAGAACGAGCGTAATCGGAACGATCACCTGAAGGAGTTGACGAACCCGCAGCATATTTTCATACTGGCCGCTCCACTGCAACACATATCCGGTTGGAACGGTAAGCTTTTCTGCTACCACTTTTTTGGCTTCCGCAACATAGCTCCCGATATCACGATCTGCAATATCAACATAAACATATCCTGTAATAAATCCGTTTTCATTACGCAGCATGGAAGGCCCGTTAACAATCTCGATATCGGCAAGATGCGCCAGAGGCACAGATGATCCCATTGGAGTTGAAACCAGAACTCGCTCCAACTTGTCCATATCATCCCTAAGTTCACGCGGATATCGAAGGTTAACCGGATACCGTTCACGCCCCTCGATTGTTGTGGTT